>JADWMI010000461.1 GCA_015767395.1 Bacteroidota bacterium
AAATTCTTGAAGAACTGCTAATGTACTATTTTACTAGAAAAAATAAAAAAAAGTCAGCTAAAATATTTCAACACCCGTTCCAACATTATTTTTTATGCTTTAAATAGGTGTATTCAACATATTATTTGTCCTGTTCTTAATTATTTAATTAAATTCGTGAATACTTTTTTTATAAGCCTTTTTTTTTATTATAAATTTTTCAATGCTATGAGTCTTTCAAAAAAAATTGTGTTTTCACTACTTCTTGGTGTATTAATAGGCTTGTTTTTTGGAGAATACTGCTCTTTTTTATCGGTTTTTGGAGATGGTTTTATAGGTTTACTCCAAATGACAGTATTACCATATATAATGGTTTCTATTATATCAAATCTTGGAAGAATGTCCATGAAAGATGGAAAAATCATCGTTATAAATGGTTTAAAAGTACTATTTCTTCTTTTGGGAATTGGAGTTGTCACTTTAATTATACTACCTCTTTCTTTGCCTGAATGGAGTGCTTCCTCATTTTTTAGTCCTTCTAGTGTAGCGGTTGAAGAACCTTTAAATTTACTCGAATTATATATCCCTTCAAATCCTTTTGCTTCCATGGCAAATAATGTTGTCCCCGCTGTTGTTTTATTCAGTATTTTCTTGGGAATTGGACTGAGTAATATTAAAGGGAAAGAGAGCTTATTAAAAGGGGTTGATATTCTTGGTGAGGCATTAAATCATATTAATAAAATGATTATTAAACTGACTCCTATTGGTGTGTTTTTTATAGCTGCATACAATGCCGGAACGATGTCTTTTGATGAAATTCAACGATTACAAGCCTACATCATTATTTATAGTGTTGCCGTATTATTATTGGGGTTTTATTGGCTACCGTTACTTGTTTCTGCCACTACGGGAATAAGTCCAAAGGCGCTGTTCACAGCTACCAAAAGCACTTTACTTACCATATTTGCCACGGGTAAAATTATAGTTGTACTGCCTCAATTAATGAACGATGTAAAAAAATTATTAATTTATAATAAAGAAAATAAAAAAGAAGCTTCTGCCATTACCGATATCTTAATGCCTTTGGCATATCCCTTTCCAAATCTTGGGACATTCGTAATTTTTGTTTTTGTGCCTTTTATTGCCTGGTATGCTGGACGTGGATTTGGATTTATGGAAAATACAACATTTATTGTAGCAACACTTCTCAGTAGCTTCGTAGCTCCCGTTATAGGCATCCCATTTCTGTTAAATTTACTGAAACTACCCCAAGAAATGTTTCAGCTCTTTGTCATTTCAAGTGTTTATACGGATCGAATTAGAGTTGTTTTAGGTGCAATACACCTAATTGTCCTAACCATTATAACTGTAAAATTAACGCTAGGCGGATTAGCTATAAATTGGAAAAAATTAATTAGGGGAGTCATAGTTGGAATGGTACTCACCATTCTAACTTTAATAGGAACACGCTATTACCTTTCATTTTCATTAGGAGAAAGCAATCAATACAACGATTTCATTCATATGAAATTGTCTAAAAATTATAATCCTGCAAATATTAAGAATGTAAATGCACTAAATAATGATTCTATTTACTATAAACAGGCAAATCAAATTAATGTTATTAAAAACAGAGGTGTATTAAGAGTTGGATTTTTAGCAAACCACTTGCCTTTTGCGTTTACAAATGATAAAGCCGAAGTTATTGGATTGGATATTGAAATGGCCTACTTACTTGCAGAAGAATTACATGTAGTTCCTGAGTTTTATAAAATTAGTGCGAAATCAATGGCTTCACTTTTAAATAGGGGAAAACTTGACATAGTGATGTCTGGACTAACAACCAATACGGAATCAATTCAAAAATATGCCGTTTCTAATTCTTATCTAGATCTAACTTTGGCATTTATTGTCCCCGACTACAACAGAAACAAGTTTAAATCAAAAAAATCAATATTAGAACAAGATTCACTCAAAATAGGAATCTCAAATCCATATTTTAGAAAAAAATTCGAATCTTATTTACCAAATACTACAATTATACCTTTAGACTCTCCAAGAGAATTTTTTACCAATAAAAAACTTGAAATAGATGCCTATTTATTTTCTGCAGAAAGCGGTGGGGCCTGGACCATCATTTATCCTGAATATAGTGTTACCGTTCCGCAACCGGGTATTGTAAAAATACCAATGGCGTATCCCATGACCAATAATGATAATTGGGTTTTGTTTGTAAATACCTTTTTAGAATTAAAACAAAAAGACGGAACCATCGATAAATTATTCAGTCATTATATTGAAGGAAAAGGAACAGATATAAAAGAACCTAGATGGTCTGTTATAAAAGATGTTTTGCATTGGGTTGAATAAATTCAACCCAATTATATAAATGAAGGAACTTTAATCTTAAACTTATACGTTAAATCTAAAATGCATCACAT
>JADWMI010000462.1 GCA_015767395.1 Bacteroidota bacterium
GGAAAAGGATGATTTTAAAAAAATGAGTAAAGAAGATTTTTTGAAATTAGATGATAAAGATTTGAATACCTATTTGAAGGACAATAATTTTGATGAAAAATATTCATCAAAAAGTGTAAAAACTTCAGTAAAAAAAGATAAAATTCAACCAAGTGATTTAGCTACTTATTTAGAAGATGCGAATTTTGTATTGTTGAATTCAGAAGTGATTGGTGCTGAGGTTTACAAATCGGTTGATGGAGGGGAATCTTGGAAAAAAACGCACGAAGGTTATTTAGACGATGTTTATAGCTCCTATGGTTATTACTTTGGGATTATGGCTGTAAATATTTCTAATGAAAATAAAATTTATGTTGGAGGTGTGCCTTTAATTAAATCAGATGATGGCGGAAAAACATTCACTTCTATGGGAAAAGAAAATGTACATTCTGATCATCAGGCATTGTGGGTAAATCCTAATTTAGAAGGTCATGTAATTAATGGAAATGATGGTGGAATTAATATTACATATGATGATGGTGAAAACTGGATTAAAAATAACCAGCCAGCTGTTGGGCAGTTTTATTATATAAATGTAGACAATAAAAAACCTTACAATGTGTATGGTGGTTTGCAAGACAATGGCGTTTGGTATGGGCCAAGTAATTATGAAGCCTCAAAACGTTGGGAAGGCAGTGGAAATTATCCGTTCAAAAGTATTGGTGGAGGTGATGGAATGCAGGTTCAAATTGATAATAGAGACAATAATGTAATTTATGCAGGGTCTCAGTTTGGTTATTATTTCAGAAAAAATTTAAAAACAAACGAAAGATTAAGTATTCACCCAACCCATAATTTAGGAGAGACGCCGTATAGGTATAATTGGCAAGCTCCAATTTTATTGTCGCCTCATAATCAAGATATTTTATATATGGGCGCTAATAAATTGTTGCGTTCAATGGATCAGGGAAAAACTTTTGATGTTATTTCAGAAGATTTAACTACTGGAGGGAAAAAAGGTAATGTGCCTTATGGAACATTAACAGCTATTTCTGAAAGCCCATTTAAATTTGGGCTAATTTATGTTGGAAGTGATGATGGTTATGTGAACATAACCGAGAATGGAGGAAATACATGGACGAAGATTTCTGACAACCTACCACAGGGGCTTTGGGTTTCAAGAGTGATTGCTTCTGAACACGAAAAAGATAGGGTATATGTAGCTTTAAACGGTTATAGAAGCGATGATTTTAAACCATATGTGTATGTAAGTGAAGATAAAGGAGCGACTTGGAAGAGCATCAATGCCGGTTTGCCAGATTATTCAGTAAATGTAATAAAAGAAGATCCTGTTGATGAAAACATATTGTATTTAGGAACTGATAATGAAGTTTTTGTTTCTTTTGATAAAGGGTTTAAATGGCAAGTGTTTTCTAATGGAATTCCAAAAGTTGCGGTGCATGACTTGGTAATTCAACCAACAGCGAAAGATTTATTAATTGGTACACATGGACGTTCTATTTACAAAGCCAATATTGCTGCTCTACAGGAATATAATAAGGTGAAGAATGAAACTGTTTCAGTTTTTGATATAGAGGTAATTCCTTATTCTTCACGCTGGGGAAGTTCTTGGGGACAATGGTATGAAGCGTTTGAACCAGCAACTACCATTTCCTATTACGTGTCAAAGTCAGAAAAAGTAACTGTTGAAATTTTAGCGGAAGATAAAATCAGTTTAAAAAGTTTTTCAACAGAAGCAATAGTGGGGTTCAATTATTTTGAGTACGATTTATCTATTCCTGAAAAAGCAGTAAAAAGCTATTTTACAAAAAAAGAAATAAAAGTTGAAAAAGCTAAAAATGAAAAATTCTATTTACCAAAAGGAACTTATTTAGTAAAAGTAACTAGCGGAAAAGAAAGTTCAGAGCAAAAGATGCTTGTTGAATAACAAACGTTCTTTGCTTCGAAATTTTGACAGAACATTTTTGTTTCTATTGAGAAGTGTGAATTGAAAAGGTGTAAATAATCTAAAGAACGCCTGTTTTTAAGCGGTATTGATTTTTCTTTTATTGGGACCGCCATGTTGGTTTGTTCATTTTTTGGTATACTTTAACAATTACTTTATTGTATAAATAAGTATGGGTGGGAATGCGTAAATGTGTAAAAAAGTGAATTAAGGTGAACTACGGTGCATTGAGGTGAACTATACTAGGCTTTGCTATGGAGTATCTATGGCTTTGACATAGGGAAGCCATTGCCCTAACTCCTCATAAAATAAGTATATAAATAATTTAATTGAACCCAACGGTTTCATTCTGTTTTAAAGCATAACGTTTGTCGAAGTTGGTATTGATTATCAATATGAAAAAAATATTTACTTTTAGACAGTTTTGTTATTTAATACTTCAATACTTCAATTGCTTTGAAAGGAGATA
>JADWMI010000463.1 GCA_015767395.1 Bacteroidota bacterium
ACGGGAAGCCTTCAAATTCAACAATTATAAATTATTAAATCATAAAAAATGAAAAAATTATTCACACTTATATTCATTGTCACAATAATTACAGCTTGTTCTAGTCCTAAAATTGAAGGAGTTCAAGGAAAAGTAAAAAGAGATGCACTTTCCATAGTTAGTAAGTATCCTGGTCGAATTATTACACATTATGTTGAAGAAGGCGCTATTGCACAAAAAGGAGATACTTTAGCCTTATTAAATGTTCCTGAAATAGAAGCAAAAAAAGCGCAGGCTGAAGGGGCCGTACTTGCTGCCAAAGCACAATACGAAATGGCGCTTAAAGGAGCTACTTCAGACCAGTTAGCACAAGTCTCTGCAAAATTGGATGCTGTTACGGAGCAATATTCTTTTGCTGAAAAATCATACAATCGTGTGAATGCCATGCATATGGACAGTTTGATTTCTGATCAAAAATATGATGAGGTTTATATGAAATATCAAGGTGCGAAGGCTCAATATGAAGGGGTGCTTGCAAAATATAATGAAGTGAAAAAAGGATTGAGAAACGAAAAAATAAGGATGGCATTAGGTTCTTATGAACGAGCCAAAGGAGCATTACAAGAAGCAAATGTAGCCTATGGAGAGCGATTTGTAATAGCACCGCAACATATGACTATTGAAACCATTGCCTTAAAAAATGGTGAACTTGCCTTGCCTGGTTACGGCCTTATTACGGGTTATCAATTAAACAGTACTTATTTCAGATTTACCGTTTCCGAAAGTGCAATTTCCAATTATACAATTGGCGAAACGTACACGATCAGTTCCCCTTTTACAAAAACGAGCTATAAAGGTAAATTGGTAACCGTAAAACAACTCACTAGCTATGCTAATATTACTTCTGCATTTCCTGATTATAAGCTTGGAGAAGCAACTTACGAGTTGAAGTTAGTGCCTGTAGATCAAGAAAAGGCGAATGCTTTATATGCAAATATTACTGTTTTATTACCTTAAAAAATATTTATGAAAAATTGGTTTTCATTATTAAAAAGAGAGTTTAAATTATTCAGTAGTAATTCTGTGGTTATTGCTATTTTTATTGGAGCGCCATTACTTTATGGATTGTTACTGGGTGCTGTTTATAAAAAAGGAAAAGTAACAAACTTACCTGTTTTAGTAATTGATTTGGATAACAGTCCATTGAGTCATAAAATCATAGATATGATTGATGATAGTGAGGTGATAGACACCAAATTGTTGTACAATCAAAATGATTTAAGATCACAAATTATTGATGAAGAATACAGCGCTATTTTAACAATTCCTGAACGCTTTGAAGCACAAATCATTCAAAAACGACATCCGGAAATAGCGGTTGATATTAATACAGCCAACATTCTTACAGCCAATTATGCCGCCAAAGCAATTCAAATGGTTTTAGGTACTTTAAATGCTGGGATTGAAATCGAATCTATTAAAAAACAGGGTGTTCCAACGGTTACTGCTCAAGCGCAGTATGAATCTTTTGGTGTAAGCTACGCACGTTTTTTTAATGCTTCAGCAAATTATATGACATTTTTATGGCCGGGCGTATTAGGAATTATTATTCAGCAAGTATTTTTATTGGCTATGGCATTGAGTTTTGCAAGAGAGTTTGAAGAAAAAACTTTTTATTCAGAATTTATGCCGAAAGCAAAAAATATATGGAATGCCATGTTTGTCAAAGCGCTGCCCTTTTGGATTATGGGTATTGGTATTTTATTTGCACTCCGTTTTATGTTTCCTTTATTTGAGGTGCCGTTTAATGCAAATGTTGTCGCTATGATTGGTTTGATAGTTGCTTTTTTATTAGCGGTAACATTTCTTGGTATTTTAATTAGTATTGCCATCCCAAACCAATTAAAAGCCACTGAAATATTAATGGTTGTTGCTACGCCTAGTTTCATCGTAAGTGGTTTTACCTGGCCTTTAAGTCAAATGCCTTCGTATATTGTTTACTTGGCAAATACCATTCCTTCCACTCATTTTTTAATAGCCCTTAGGAAAGTATTATTGTATGGTGCAAATTTTAGTGAAATTTGGCCTGAAATAAAATTGTTGATTATATTAACACTGGTATTTGCAGTGCTTAGTTATATTTTGCTGAAACTTAAAATATACATGAATAATAAAAAACCGAATCAAGTTATAATAGAGTAATGATTGAGCAATTAGTTTAGCTGTTTTAATTTTTTTTTCAATTTGAAATATATCCTAATTGTCCTAAATTATTTTCCTGATGCAAAAAAAAAGTGGATTTATACGTTATTTAGTATAAATCCACTTTGTGTATTTTAAGCCTAATATAAAAAATAATTATTTATTTTTTATAATCCGAACATTTTGTTCTTCAACTTTTTTATCAGATAATGTTGAAGGAGCTCCAAAGA
>JADWMI010000464.1:0-700 GCA_015767395.1 Bacteroidota bacterium
AGGCTGGATACCATTTTCTGTTGGTGATTTGATTTATATCATATTGGGATGCATGATTATAAAGACGCTCATTATTTCAATTAAAAAAAGGAAAGTGAATCTAAAGAGGATGCTCGCTCAATTTTCAATATTTTACTTTGCTTTCTATCTATTATGGGGACTTAATTATTTACGAGAACCTATCCATAAAACTTTTAAAATTCACGAATTAGCCTATACAACAGAAGAACTCGAAGGCTTTACAAACAAACTCATTTCTAACATTAATAAAGTGCATTTGAAAATAGTGACTAATGATAGTTTAAAAGTTGTAATTCCTTATAGCAAAAATGAAATTTATGGAAAAGTTAAAAATGGATTTGACAACTTTTCAATAACACAAAATTCGGTACAGTATAGGTTTCAATCAAGCAAAAATTCATTAATTAGCTACCCGTTAAGTTACATGGGCTTTACAGGTTATCTAAACCCTTTTACTGGAGAAGCGCAAGTTAATAGTTTGAGCCCTTTAGTCAGTTATCCTGTAACAAGTAGTCACGAGGTAGCCCACCAATTGGGATTTGCAGCAGAAAATGAAGCCAACTTTATTGGATTTCTTTCCGCAATAAATAATGATGATTTATATTTTCAATATTCTGGATACTACCTTGCACTTCGATATGCGCTCAATGATTTATATAGGCACGATCAAAATAAATAT
>JADWMI010000464.1:710-2405 GCA_015767395.1 Bacteroidota bacterium
CTGTAAAAAACCTACACAAGGGAGTTATTAAAAACATGAGAGATTCTCGAGAACATTGGTCACAATTTAAAAACCCTCTAGAACCTGTATTCAAAATTATTTTCAACCAATTTTTAAAGGTAAATAAACAAACTGAGGGAATTAAAAGTTATAATCTTATGATTGGCCTTCTTATCAATTATGAGAAACAAAACAAATTCTTGAATTAAAATTTTAATACATTACACCACTGCATAGTCAAGAATTCATTTCTTCTTTTTATTTTTATAACCTAAAACTAACTTTATGACAAAACTATTACTCTGTTGTTTGGTATTACTCTCGTTCAAACAGTTAAAAGCACAGGATTACTTTCCTACAAATCACGATGTTAAAAATATCAATGAAAATTTCACTGCATTTACCAATGCTACAATTCACCTTAGCCCAGCAGAGACTATTTCCAATGGAACTTTATTAATTCAAAACAAAAAAGTTGTTCGCTCTGGAAATAATATAACAATCCCTAAAAACAGTATTATTATCGATCTTAAGGGAAAGCATATATATCCATCTTTTATCGATTTGCATTCTAACTTTGGAATACAAAAACCAAAAAGTATTGGTGGCGGGAGAGGAACCCCTCAATATGATGCAACAAGAAAAGGATATTATTGGAATGATCATATTATGCCAGATCAAAGAGGATTTGACTTTTTTAAATATGATTCTAAAAAAGCAAAGGAACTAATTAATGCCGGTTTCGGAGTTGTAAATACACACCAACAAAATGGAATTATGCGCGGAACTGGTATGCTCGTTGCCCTAAATGATAATGACGGAATTATACATACAGATGCAACACAACATATTTCTTTTAAAAAATCTGTAAGTTCAAAGCAGTTCTATCCCACCTCTATTATGGGGAGTATGGCTTTATTAAGACAGGTTTATAATGATGCCACTTGGTATGCCTCTGGCGATTCAAAGACAACGGATTTGGCTTTGCAAAAATTAAACGAATCAAAAAATCTACCAATAATATTTGAGGCAAACAGCCTTGACAACACAATAAGGGCCGCTAAGATTGCAAAAGAATTCGGGTTGAATTATATAATTAAAGGGAGTGGTTTTGAATACGAAACTATTGAACAAATTAAAAAACTAAACATCCGTTTAATCGTTCCTATTAATTTCCCGAAAGCCTATGATGTTAGTGATCCATCTATGGCTGCATTGTTGAATTTACAAGACATGCGTCAATGGAATCAGGCTCCGAGTAATTTAAGTGTATTGGCGAAAAACAAAATACCGTTTGCTTTAACGACTTCAAATTTAAAAGCGGTCAGTGAGTTTAAAACGAATTTGCTAAAATCGATTGCTTACGGTCTTGATAAAGAAACCGCATTAGCCGCTTTAACGACTACTCCGGCCAAATTACTAGGAAAAAGTGATGAGTTAGGAACACTTGGTAATGGCAGTTTTGCTAATTTTCTTATTACGTCAGATACTATTTTTAAAAAGAAAACCATCCTCTATGAAAATTGGGTTCAAGGAACTAAAAATATAATAACCGATATGAATACATTGGATATTCGTGGTAATTATACTTTAAAAATAAAAAATGAATCCTTTAGCTTAAAAGTTTCAGGAGAACCAAAAAAGCTGAAGTCCGAATTAAAATTAGATACTTTAAAAATAGCTTCAAATATCTCT
>JADWMI010000465.1 GCA_015767395.1 Bacteroidota bacterium
TCAAGAACTTAACGCAACAAATCAAAATTTTAGATTTGTTGTATGTCTACAAAAAAGTATAAACGATTAAGTCTCCAAGAAAGAGTTATCATTCAAACACTTTTAGAGGAGGGAAAATCAAAGAGTTTTATTGCCAATAAGCTATCTAGGTCACGATCAACCATTTCAAGGGAAATCAATAAATGGATGGGTGATCCTAAGGATATATACGATGCTTGTTTAGCAGATTGGAACGCTAAAGATGACTATCTAAACAAAAGGAACAAAGACAAAATTAACACGTACAATAGACTTAAAATTTATGTCTATAAAGGCTTATTAAAAGGATGGTCTCCTGAACAAATTTCTGGTAGAATTAAACAAGATTATCCTAATAACCTTGTTATGACAATCTCTTACGAAGCCATTTATTGTCACATTTATGCACATAGACAAGCCCAACTAAACAAGAAACTAATAAAGTTGTTGCCTTATCAGAAAACACAGCGCAGAAGAGCCAATGCTAAAACGAAAAGAGGTTCTAAAATAAAAGATCAAATTAGTATTGACCAAAGACCCAAACACATTGAAAACAGAAGAGAAATAGGTCATTGGGAAGGTGACCTTGTTATTGGGAAAAGACAAAAAAGTGCTATTGGAACCATCGTTGAAAGAACCTCCAGATATACTTGCATTGTTAAACTTAAAAATAGAAAATCAGATACTGTTAGAAAACAGTTTACCAAAGAATTTAAAAGATTCAGTAAAAAGCTTACAAAAACAATGACCTATGATAATGGTGTGGAAATGGCCCAACACAAACAACTCACAAAACAAACAGGAGTTCTTGTTTATTTTGCACATCCATATGCCTCTTGGGAAAGAGGAACTAATGAAAATACAAATGGATTAATCAGAAGGTTTTTCCCAAAGGGAACAGATTTTAATCAAGTAACCCAATCTCAATTAAAAGCAGTTCAAAAAAAGTTGAATACAAGACCTAGAAAGGTCTTAAATTTTAAAACTCCGATGGAAGTTTTAATACAAAACTCATTCTAATTTTTTCTTTCCAAAAGGCCTTCAAAAAAATAGGTTTTTTTGAAAGAAAAAATTAAATTGCTCTATATTAATTCAATAACAATTTGTTGCGCTACAACCTTGAATCCACACTATTCAGAAATAGGTTTACTACAAATTAGATTACATTAGCATTTATTAACAAATAATGGAAATAATAAATAAATAAATAATATGAAAAATTTAATAATTCTTCTTTCCCTTTTTTTAAGTATTATGTCATATGCTCAAATGACAGCAGATGATGTAAAAACATTTACACTTGAAAATGGAATGAAATTTTTAGTGATAGAAGATTTTTCTATCCCAAATGCGAATATGTATTTATTCTACAAAGTTGGAAGTAGAAATGAATATCAAGGTATAACTGGTTTATCTCATTTTTTTGAACATATGATGTTTAACGGAGCAAAAAAATATGGGCCAAAGGTTTTCGATGAGGTAATGGAATTTAATGGAGGTGCTAACAATGCTTACACTACTAAAGATTTAACAGTTTATACTAACTGGTTTCCAGCTGCTTCTGCAGAAGTTATGTTTGATCTTGAAGGGGATCGTATCTCTAGTTTAAGTATAGACCCTAAAATGGTTGAAAGCGAGCGAGGTGTTGTTTTAAGTGAACGAAGTACAGGTTTAGAGAATTCGCCTTGGAGAAACATTATTGAATCTGTGCAGGCTACAGCATTTAAAGAACATCCATATCATTGGCCCGTAATAGGCTATGAGGACGATATGAAAAACTGGACTCAAAAAGATTTAGAACAATATTTTCAAACTTACTATGCTCCTAATAATTGTGTTGTTGTAGTTTCTGGAGCCATGAAATTTGAAAATGTAAAAGAAATGGCAGAAAAATATTTAGGAGGTATTCCTGCTCAAACTGCACCTCCTGAAATTCATATTAAAGAGCCAAAGCAAACAGGCGAAAGAAGGATTACTGTTCAGAAAGATGTTACCAATCCTTATTTAGTTATCGGATATCATACACCAGAGGCGAACCACGACGATTATTACGCTTTAAGTATATTGAATTCTATTCTTTCGAATGGTCAATCTTCTAGATTGTATTCATCTCTAGTAGATGAAAAGGAAATAGCAACAATTGTTTCCACTTCTTATAGCGAAAGTTTTAATCCCAATCTCTTTTATTTTTATGCTGCAGCTAGTACAGGTGTAAATGAACTTACAATAGAAAAAGCCATTTATGAAGAATTAGAAGAAATAAAAACGAATGGAATTACAGAAAATGAATTACAAAAAATTAAGAATCAGAAGTTGATGGAATTTTATGGTCAGATAGAAACCATTAATGGTAAATCTAATAATTTAGGAACCTATGAATTG
>JADWMI010000466.1 GCA_015767395.1 Bacteroidota bacterium
CTTTCAGAAGGGTGTAAGATAATGGGAGATTTTACGTTTTAAAGAAGTTTGGGGATTTCCAATTTTTCCTTGATGCGTCTTAATTACTTTCACATCATCAGCTGTGTAAACAACTAGTCCCAACTTTATACCTGGCAGCATAATGTCTAATAGAGTCCGGAGAAAGATTATGTTTTTTATCAGGCCAACCATCAGGGCCACCATCGGGAGGAGGAGCAGGGGGGGGAGGGGAACCAGAATCACCAGAATCACCAGAATCACCAGAATCACCAGTGTCACCTGGGTCAATAGGGAAATCCAGCAAGTCACAACTTGTATTAACTGAAATTGTTAATGCAAATGCAAAAAAAGCGAAAAGTAATTTTTTCATATCAAACCATCCTTCAATTTTTTTTAAGTAATATTTTTTTATTTATTACTTAATTAAGAATAATATACTTAATTAAGTAAATTTTATAACAATTTTACACTTTATGAGAGCAAACATTTCCAGACAAAAATTGTCTTAAACAAATGATATATTTGTGTACAAGCTATAATTTAAACAATTCTAATCACCTCGTATTAAAAAAATACTGAGACCTAAAAAAAGGCCATTAGTATCCTTTTAAAAAATTAAAATATCTTTTTTACGCTAATTTTAAAACATTCTTATCACCCTTACATTTCCTTAGAAGCAATTACAACTTCTTCCTCAGTAATGATATGTTTTTTCTCAGACATTCCGTGAACCAGAGATTTTTCAACAAGTTTTCCAATTTTCCTAACCACTCCACCTGAAAGGCTGTGAATTGCTTTACATGCATTTTCATTAAAAATTTCTTTTGAACCACCTGCTTTTTCAATTTGATAAGCAATGAGTTCTGAAACCTCAGAAGGTTTCAGAGATGACATGTGGAATTTCATATTGATTCTCTGATTAAAAGATTCAAGGTAGTACCTTTCAAGACGATCATTCAGGTGACTCTGTGCAACCATAATAATCAGTGCCGGATCCAGAGAATCCATGTTGAAATTCGTAATAATCTGCAATTCAAAAAAGTTTTCATTTTTTAGCAGATGAGCTTCATCAATGATGATGATTGGAATTATATTAAGCTGTACTGAGTAATGCAGAATTCTTTCCTGAATTGATTTAAAAAGAGTAGATTTGGAAGAACATTTTTCGCCTTTCAATATATCATTTATCTGTTTGTAAAAGTCACCAATGGCAACAGTAGCCAGTGGTATATACATGGGCATGAATCTGTCCCGATTTAGCCCTGAAACAAAGTTTCTCACTGCTGTTGTTTTTCCGCTTCCGGGTTCTCCAGTAAGCAGCATGATACCTCTCTGTTTTTTCATATAATCAAATCTGCTGGAAAGCTCAGTAAAACCATTGTGCTTAAACATATTCTCAGGTTCAATATCTTTAGGGAAAGGATTCCTGTTTAACCCATAAAAAGACTTATACATTCTCGCCCTCCATATTGTATTTAATTTGTGTTGTCTCTGAATTGAAGTGCTTATCAAGTTTTGTAAGCTTGGCACATTGAGTTTTATTCTCAAAAAGTCTCAAATCTTCAGGGTTATCCAGAGGAAAACGAATCTCAATTTTTTTACCAATGTATTTTGACGGCACTTCATAGAGAACATTGTTGATCGTAACTGTTGAATCATTTTTAACCTTACGAAAAACAGTATGATGGAAATAATTATCAGCCTCTGATGGAACAATGGTTTTTATCTTTACATTTGCCATATCTGCTATATACTTTTCCACAGGAGTATCATTTATTCCTTTATGAATGTTGTTATTATATTCATCCAAAAGCCATTGCTTGAAAGCATCATTTAATGTTTCAAGAGTAAGATCTTGATGCTTAATATACAGGTTGGGAATAAACATATCCCTGACCGTTCTGAAGAACCTCTCAATTTTACCTTTTTAATGTAAAGCTTTACATTAAAAAGGAAAAATTGAGAGGTTTTTTTTGCGAATGCAGCAGGAATTTCTCATAGAGGCCCAGAGAGTTGACATTCAGTCTATTGATGAACTCAATTCATACTTGCAGGCATGGCTGGATGTTGAGTATCATCGAACCGAACACCACAGTATCGGTACAACTCCACTTAATAGATTTACATCAGCTCTTAAAACAACAACCATACGTACTGTAGAAAGCCTGGAAGAAATTACTGAAATTTTTCTCTATCGCGAGAAAAGGAAGGTACATAAATCCAGTGGTGTTATTAAATTAGCAGGAAATAAATACCAGGCTACAGATGTATCTTTGCTGGGGTCTGAAATTGAAGCAAGGTTTGATCCTTTTGATCTTTCCAAAATTTATCTTTATAGAGATGGTATCTTTGTTCAGATTGCCAACACTGTTTCAATAACAAATTCAGTTTATGGTG
>JADWMI010000467.1 GCA_015767395.1 Bacteroidota bacterium
CATCGCAAAGGCCTTCAACATCACAGAGACCTTCGACATCGCAAAGGCCTTCAACGTCACAGAGACCTTCTACAACCCAAAGGCCTTCAACATCACAGAGACCTTCGACATCTCAATATAATAAACCCTCAAATATGAATTCTGGATCAAGATCTAGAGCAAGTTCTTCTTCTTCAAGACCGGCATCTTCATCAAGAGGATCTATGTCGAGAGGTGGCGGAGGCAGAAGAAGATAATTAATAATCCTTTTCGAAATAAAAAAAGAGCAGCCTGAAAATAATTTTCAGGCTGCTCTTTTTTAAGACGTAATTTATTTTTATTCCCAAGGCATATCAGAAACACTCATATCTCTAACACTTACATATTTTCCATCTCTCTTTTCAAACAGACTCATGTAATTACCCGAATTAACAATGGCATTATTAGCGTCAACCACTTCATAATGTCCTATTTCAACAACTTGCCCCCCATCTTTTGATGGAAAAACATCAACAGTTGTAAATGAAATTTTATTGCTGACAGCAAGAGAATCAATCCCATCTGCTAAATATCCTACAATTGCTTGTTTCCCAATAAGTGGCGCTCTATTTTGAGCATAGGATATCGCATCATCTGCGTAATAACCAATATTTTTCATCTCTCCGGCATTGTAAATTTCAGCAAACAACGATTCCTTGGCTTGAATTTCGTTTTTAATTTGCTCCATATCTGCTTCAGTAAGCTGTCCCTCACTTTTGTTATAACAAGCAGTCACCAATAACGTCATGAATGTAAGCAATAGACCTTTAAAAATTGTATTTTTCATAATCATCCTGTTCTTAATTAATTTAATTAGACTTAAAAGTAATATAAAAAAATAAAATAGCGAGGTTTTTTAATGATTTTAGGTGGAACATAAATTATCAAATCCTAACTATGGAAGTGTCATTTATTTAATCATTAAAATTATTTACTTTTCCTGAGCCTATAATATCAGTATGAATTATAGGATTTCCTTTGTAATTTACAACTCCAGATCCTGATATTCTTACGTTTAATTTATCTTCTAAAGTAACATTACAGATACCACTTCCCTTTAATTTGGTTTCACAATTTAAAGATGTAATAGGAAAACCATCAAATTCCCCAGAACCGTCAATATAAACATCTAAATTTATCAAATTCTCAAAATTATCCAATGCATAAACCTTTCCAGAACCTTCAATATCAATTTCCAAATTTTCACATCCTATATTTCCATATAGTTCAATGTTGCCTGAACCATAAATTTTAATTTCTACATTTTTTTCACTTGTAAAATCGGCAACTGCAATACTTCCTGAACCCTCTAATTCAATTGAATTTAACATAGGCATTACAATTTTAATGGTTAATTGAGAATCCTTATAACTTCCATCTTCTAATTCAATTTCCCAAATTCCATCCTTCACATCTCTTTCCAATTTTTCAATAATATTGACATGTCCAGTAACTTCTACTTTTTGAACGTCTCCTTTAGAAATGTAAACTACATCATCTCCATAGGTTTCTATTCCTTTAAAAGTATCAATTACCAATTCCTGGGTTACTATTGGACCATTTCCTATTGTTTGTTCTTCACAAGAAGTTAATACTATTATACAAACGATTACTATAACTAATTTTTTCATTTTTTTAAATTTTAAATTTTTCTTGAAGTTTTAATATTGGAATCCATTGAAAATTAATAGGACTCCATGCTACTTCATTCATTTTTTTTGCTTTATTTGAAGAAAATCCAACCTCATTTTTAATAAATACTTGATTGTTTTTTGAAAACACGTATTTTGTTTGAATCCCTTTTGTTTCCATTGTTTATTTGTTTCTACCCATATTAAAAACGCCAACTTTAATTCCAAAATGCCCAGTAAATCCGTTAATATTATGAATCCCTTTTGGCAATAAATCAAACTCACTAGACAATCGGTATTTTACACCCATTTCAAATTGTAAATACCTTGAAATATTGTACTGTGCGCTTACACCAGGTTCAAAAATAAAAAACGGTTCCCACTCTTCAATTTCACCGTGACCTTCATCAATAATGTCATCTAAATCTTTATTTGCGTATGCAATTGCGCCTCCACCAACAAGCAATGGAAAAGAAAGGCTGAATTTTGAAGCCCCAAAAAATATTGGTTCTAAATGCACCCCACCATAACCACCAAACACATCATTATCTACTAACGAACCTTTCGTGTTTTGTTCCGAATAAAATCCAACACCTGAAAAACCAACTTCAAATTGTTTATTTGCTACATAGGCTATTTTAGCGCCACCGAAATAGGTGCTCTTTCCGCCCATTTCACCATAGCCAAAATTAAGACCAAAGTAAACGCCATTAACCACGTTTTTACTATCATCAAATTGAA
>JADWMI010000026.1:0-6260 GCA_015767395.1 Bacteroidota bacterium
AAAATTACCAAGCAGGTTACCAATAGAGAAACTGCATCATTAGACAAATATTTACAGGAAATTGGAAAGGTTGATTTAATTACAGCCGAAATGGAAGTAGAGTTAGCCCAACGTATAAGATTGGGTGACCAAGTTGCTTTAGAAAGATTAACAAAAGCAAATTTACGTTTTGTTGTTTCTGTAGCAAAACAATATCAAAACCAAGGATTAACATTACCGGATTTAATTAATGAAGGAAACTTAGGTTTAATTAAAGCTGCAAAACGTTTTGATGAAACACGTGGTTTCAAATTCATATCATACGCCGTATGGTGGATTCGTCAATCTATTTTACAAGCATTGGCGGAACAATCTCGTATTGTGCGTTTGCCTTTAAACAAAATTGGTTCTATTAATAAGATCAATAAAATGTATGCATTTTTAGAGCAAGAGAACGAGAGACCTCCTTCTGCTGAAGAAATTGCAAAAAAATTGGATATGACCGTAAATGACGTAAAAGAGTCTATGAAAAACTCTGGTCGTCACGTATCAATGGATGCGCCTTTAATTGAAGGTGAAGATTCTAATTTATATGATGTATTAAATACAGGTGAATCTCCAAATCCGGACAGAGCCTTATTACACGAATCATTAAAAGTTGAAATAGAACGTGCATTAGAAACTTTAACACCTAGAGAAGCTGACGTTGTTCAGTTATACTTTGGCTTAGGAGATACGCACCCAATGACGTTAGAAGAAATTGGTGAAACTTTTGATTTAACACGCGAACGTGTTCGTCAAATTAAAGAAAAAGCTATTAGACGCTTAAAACACACATCAAGAAGTAAAATTTTAAAAACGTATTTAGGATAACCTAAATATCTTACAACTTGAAACTTATATAAAAAAACGCTCGAAATATCGAGCGTTTTTCTTTTTTAATTGATACTTTTGCAAAAAACAATCAAAATGATTAAATATATAGCTCCTTCAATATTGGCCGCAGATTTCGCTAACCTACAACGTGATATTGAAATGATAAACAATAGCAAAGCCGATTGGTTTCATATTGATGTTATGGATGGTGTTTTTGTTCCCAATATATCATTTGGAATGCCTGTAATAAGCGCTATAAAAAAACATGCAAAAAAAACAATGGATGTACATTTAATGATTGTTGATCCAGATAGATTTATTGAAGATTTTAAAAATGTTGGCGCAGATATTCTGACTGTTCATTATGAAGCCTGTAACCATCTTCATAGGACGTTACAAGCTATTAAAGCCGCAGGTATGAAAGCTGGCGTATCATTGAACCCACATACACCAATATCTGTTTTAGAAGATGTGATAAATGATATTGATGTGGTATTAATTATGAGTGTAAATCCTGGATTTGGTGGTCAAAGTTTTATAGAAAATACTTATAAAAAGGTTTCTCAGTTAAAAGCATTGATTGAATTTACTGAAGCCGACACTTTAATTGAAGTTGATGGAGGTGTTACAGACCAAAATATTGAAAAATTACTAGAAGCAGGTGTTGATGCTTTTGTTGCAGGAAGTTTTGTTTTTAAAAGCGAAAACCCAACTGAAACTATTAGCGATCTTAAAAATTTGGTTTCCAACTAAAGTTTTCACAATCCAATAATAGTTAAGGTTTTTTCTATTTGTTTTCAATTTTTAACAATGCTCATTATTAAATGATTGAGTTCAATTAGGCTACTTTTATTTATTAATTATCACTTTATATTTACTTATTAACAGGTTCAAATTTAAGACCTTATCTTATAAAAACATATTTAAAACAGTTTCTGTTTTTTAAGCTTATCTTTGCCAAAAACTACACATAATGAATTTTTCAGATTTAAATTTAAACCGCTTTTTGATAGATGCCTTAGATGAAATGGGGTTCACTACACCTACTCCAATTCAAGAAAGAGCATTCGCAGAAATTATGAGCGGTAAAGATCTGGTTGGAATTGCACAAACAGGTACTGGTAAAACCTTTGCCTATTTGTTACCTATTTTACGTCAGCTTACTTTCTCAAAACAAAAACACCCACGCGTTTTAATTATTGTACCTACTCGTGAATTGGTAGTCCAGGTAGTAGAAGAGATTGAAAGTTTAACAAAGTACATTAATGTGAGGTTTGCAGGTGTTTATGGTGGCACCAATCTGAACAAGCAAAAACAATTGGTTTATGAAGGTCAAGATATTTTAGTTGCAACACCTGGTCGACTGTTAGATTTAGCCTTGGATGGCATTTTAAAACTAAAATTTATTCAAAAATTAGTGATTGATGAAGTTGATGAAATGATGAACCTTGGTTTTAGACCACAACTAATTACTTTATTAGATTTATTACCTAAAAATCGTCAAAGTATTATGTTTTCGGCAACGCTAACTAAAGAGGTAAATTCGATCTTAGGTCAGTTTTTTAAATCTCCTATTAAAATTGAAATAGCGGCCAGTGGAAGCCCTCTAGATACAATTAAGCAACTTGCCTACCCAATTCCAAATTTTTATACAAAACTTAATTTTTTAACACACTTATTAAAAGACAAAGAAACCTTCACTAAGGTTTTAGTCTTTGTAAAGAATAAAAAACAAGCCAATATTTTATTTGAAGAATTAGAAATATTAATGCCTGAAATTTCGAATGTAATACATTCAAATAAAACACAAAATTACCGTTTAAGATCTGTAAAGAACTTTGAAAAAGGAACTTTTAATGTTTTAATTGCTACCGATATTATAGCGAGAGGTCTAGATTTAACAGATGTTTCTCATGTTATTAATTTTGACATTCCAAAAGAACCTGAAAATTATATACACAGAATTGGAAGAACTGGTAGGGCTGAACAAGAAGGAACATCCATTTCATTTTTCAACGAAGAAGAGGCTGAACTTTTAGGTGAAATTGAATTTTTGATGAACCGAGAAATTGAGGTATTGGATATGCCTGATACTATTGAAATTTCATCAGAAATGATTGATGAAGAAATGCCTAAAATAGCGCCAGAAAAAGTAGTAAAACGCACTATTGCTGAACCAAGCGGACCAGCATTTCACGAGAAAAAAGAAAAAAACTCACGTGTTAACTTAGGCGGCTCTTACCGAAGAGAAATTGCAAAAAAATACAAAAAACCTAAAACAAGAGGGCAAAAACGTAAATAAAAATTACCCATAAAAAAACTCCTTAAATTTCTTTAAGGAGTTTTTGCTTTATATAAAGGTTGATTTTTATTTGTAAACCTCTTTTACAAATCCATCATAATTAACTTCTTTTACTTTAAAAGTAATGTTCTCTTTGTAGAAAGAAAGTAATTTTTGACTCACTAATTGTTCTTGTAAACGCTTAGCTTCTTCTTGGTTACTTAGTACGCGTTGTACAATATCATCCAATTCTTTTTCTTCAGGGTTCATTTGACCGTATTGAGCCATTTGAGCTTTTACAAAACCTTTTGCAAACTCTTTTAACTCTTCAAAATCCAATTTAATATTATTGTCTTTTAATACTTTCCCTTCAATTAATTGATAACGTAAACCTTTTTCAGATTTTTCGTATTCTTCAACAGCTTGCTCAGGAGTCATTGGTTTTTCACCAGCAACAGCCAACCATTTTTTCAAAAACTCAGCAGGTAAATCAAACTTTGTATTTTCAACCAAGTATTCGGTTACTGCATTTAATAATTGTTGATCTGCTTGTGTTTTAAACTGCTTTTCAGCATCTTCTCCAATTCTTGCCCTTAACTCTTCCTCTGTTTTTACAACATCTGGTCCAAAAACTTTATCAAATAATTCTTGGTTTATTTCAGCAAGTTCAGTTGCATTGATTTCTTCAACCGTAAAAGTCAATACAATGTCTAATCCGTGAATTTCATCGTGCGTTAAACCTAAAGCGCCCATTAATTTATGGTCATCATCAAACAAACCTTTTGACTTCAACTCAATAACATCAGCAACTTTTGCGCCTTTAAATAACTTTTGATTTGATTTTCCTTTAACATCATCAAATTCAATCGTAGATTTTTTTTCTAATTCTTTCTCTTCATTTACAAAAGTTCCTGTAATATTAACACCTTTAGCAACTTCCTCTTGAGGTACTATTTTACCGAAACGTTTTTGAATATTTTCAACTTCTTTATCTAACAATGCATCATCAGCGATAATGTTATACTGTGTAATTTTCTTTTTTGCGCTTAAATCAACATCAAACTGAGGAGCCAAACCTAATTCAAATTCAAAAGCATAATCGTCAGTATCCCATGAAAAATCATCTTCCATTTTTGGTAATGGATTTCCTAAAATATCTAATTTTTCTTCAACTAAATAATTGTTCAATGATTCTTGCAACAATTTATTTACTTCATCAATCATTATTGATTTCCCGTATTGTTTTTTTACCATTCCCATTGGCACTTGTCCTTTTCTAAATCCTGGGATATCAGCTTTTTTACGGTAATCCTGTAAAATAGTTTCAACTTTCTCTTGATAATCAGCTGCTGAAATTTCAACTTTTACTACTGCATTTAATGCATCAACATTCTCTTTTGTAATATTCATTTTTATGTTGTTTTTTATCTTAAATCCTTAAAATTGGGTGCAAAATTACTATTTTTTACGCACTTAGCAAATATTTAACCTGTTCAAATTCAACTATTTTCTTTATTTTCTTTTAAAAGTGAAAAGAAGATAGATTGAAGGAAGGATAACAATAAACTAAACAAAACTGCCCACCAAAAACCATCAACTATAAACCCATCAACAAAGGAACCTGCCATCATAATTATAAAAGCATTTATAACTAATAAAAAAAGTCCTAGCGTAATTACCGTAACAGGCAAGGTGAATAAAATTAATAAAGGTTTAACCGTTACTCTTAACAAGCCTAAAACAATGGCTACAAATATTGCGCTGGTATAATCTTCAACATGAATACCTGATAAAACATTAGCTAGTATTACTACCGCCAGTGCAGTAAGTAAAATTCTTAATATTAATTTCATCTGTTTAATTTTTATTGTGAGTTTTTAATATGGCTACAACTATGCCAATTTGATTTCTAACCTAAAAAACTGACAATTTCGTTATAAAACTGTGTTGGATTTTCAGCATGTAACCAATGTCCTGCATTTTTGACAGTTACTATTGTTGCATTTGAAAAATGAGCATCAATTAAAGCTTCATCGTCCTCTACTATATAATCCGAATTTTCTCCTCTTAAAAATAATGTAGGTTCATTAAAGTTTGTGAATGAAGGCAAAGCCTCTCCAACTTCGCTATTATTAATAGTTAAACTCGATAAATTAAATCGAAAATCAAGACGCTCTTTTGTCTGCCAATACACATTTTTAAGTATAAACTGAATAATCCCAAGTTCTTCAATGTATATTTTTAACACATCCTCAACCTTCTTACGAGAATTATGTATTGAAAAATTCACTGCATTTAGCGCTGCCAGAATATGCTCGTGATGCGGTTGGTAAAACTTTGGACTAATATCCGCGACTATCAATTTATCAACAAACTCAGGGTAGGTTACAGCAAATAACATGGCTACCTTTCCTCCCATTGAATGTCCCAACATATTCACTTTCGTTAAATTATAATGTTCAATATAATAAAGTAAATCTTCTACCAGTAATTCATAATCAAAATCATCTGAGTGAAAGCTACGGCCATGATTTCGTTGATCAACTATATGAACTTCAAAATTATTTGAGAATTTATTAGCCAAAACCCTCCAATTATCTCCCATTCCAAAATAGCCATGTAAAATAATTAATGGTGATCCTTTTCCTATAATTGTTGAATGTAAAACCTGCATGTTATTGTTGGCCTATTGTTTGAATAGCCTCTTTCTATTAAAACTTCCTAAAGAAAACAAAAATAATTTCTTCGTTTATTGCAAGTGCGAAAATACCAATTATTATTTGTTTTAAACTGTTAAAAAAATAGACACATTCTAATTTTTGGTCTATTTTCAAGCCTTATTTACTTAAAAAACGACTAAAAATTGCATTAACTAGGATTGATTTACCATACAAAAGGAGTGTTTTAACATATAAAACGCGCTTTTTAACGAATAAATGGTTTTTTTATTGGATTCTAATTAATAATTTTATAGTTTTATAGCATCAAATTAAAATTAACCATTGCTTATATCAATGTAAATATAATTTTAACCCCTAAATTCTATTCACATGGAAACAACATCTATTTATGAATATTGCACTTCTGATGCCATTATTCAATTCGCTAAAAGAAATTACAAAAC
>JADWMI010000026.1:6360-14665 GCA_015767395.1 Bacteroidota bacterium
ATGAATATTGCACTTCTGATGCCATTATTCAATTCGCTAAAAGAAATTACAAAACCTATTTGGCTCATTACCAAGCTAGGAATCTAAAACCAATGCCGTTTGATGAGTTTGTAAAAAATTACAGCAATTAATCCTATCATCTCTCGAGAATAATATCCCTAAACCTAAATTCTTAATTAACATTAAACAGGACTTACACAGAAATTCTGACATTTTGTTAATGCCTATGCTACATATTTTAAATTATTAAATTCCGGCCTTTCTGTGTGTTATAGTTTAGTAAAGGATGTAATCTCCTTTATTATACCATACCTCTTAATTTAAATACTGCTAATTTAGCTAACTCTAATGTTTTAAAACTATGGTGATGAACCTCTTCAAACTTCAGTATTATAAAAAATGATCAGATACAGCATTACCCAACAATTTCATTTACTACTTATACTTTGAATGAGAAGTTTATTAGTTTTAATATGACTCTTAGCCAAAATAAAAACCCCATAAACATAATGTTTATGGGGTTTTGTTGGTTTTTGGTTGTTTGTTAGCAGAGAGGAAGGGATTCGAACCCTCGATACGTTGCCGTATACACGCTTTCCAAGCGTGCGCCTTCGACCACTCGGCCACCTCTCTAAAAATTAAGTTATTCAGCGTTTAAATAGAGATCTATCAAACCTTCCGGTGCTTCAACTATAATTTTATTATTGTCTCTATCTACCTTTTTTATAAAATCATCAATCATTGGAATAAAAACATCCACACCGTTAGAATCTATTTCAAATAATGGTTGGGCCGAAGTATCGTTTACTCCAGTGATAACACCAACATAACCATAGTTTATATCTTCAATATCAAAACCAATAATTTCATGAAAATAAAACTTATCCCCTGTTAATTTTGGAAGAAACTCAAGTGGTAGGTACAATCCTGACCCTAAAATAGCATCTGCATCAGCTTCAGATAAAATATCTTCAAACTGAATGCGCAATTGATTTCCTTTTTGAAGTAAACTTTCTTCAATAAAAAAAGGAACCAGATCATTGCCTAAGGCAACAAATACTGATTCCAAATTTTGATATAATTCAGGTTCGTCTGTATCTAACTTAGCTACAACTCCCCCTCTAAAACTATGTTTTCTTACAATTTTGCCTAAATAAAAACAATCTTCTTTACGCATTATCGTAGTACTAATTTACTTTTTTCCTTATTCTTGTGCAGCAGCTTGTGCGTCATCAATAGATTCAGGACCTTTTTCTTCTTCAACAACTTCTGTTGCAGCTTGCGCAGCAGCCTTTGCATCAGCTTCTTCTTTAATTGCAGCATTTGCAGCTTCGTTAGCAGCAGCAGCACGCTCTTCATTAACTTTTACTTCAGCAGCAAATGCCTTAGCTTTAGCATCCGCTTTCGCCTTATCTAAACCTTCAACTTTCGCTGTAATTTTTCCTGCTTTTTCATCAACCCAAGCTTGAAATTTTTCTTCAGCTTGCTCTTCAGTTATAGCTCCTTTTCTTACACCACCTACTAAGTGATTCTTCAACATTACACCTTTATAAGATAATATTGCTTTTGCAGTATCAGTTGGTTGTGCTCCATTTTGTAACCACGTTACAGCTCCATCAATATCTAAATCAACTTGTGCTGGATTAGAATTTGGGTTATAAGTTCCCAATTTCTCTAAGTATTTACCATCTCTTTTTGAACGTGCATCAGCTGCAACGATCCAATAAAATGGTTTTCCTTTCTTTCCGTGTCTTTGTAATCTAATTTTTACTGGCATTCTTTTTTAATTTTTAAGGTTCTCGACCTTGGTTATAAATTTAAGTGTGCAAATATACTGAGATATTTTCAAATAACATACGCTATTTTACAATATTTTTCGACTAAAGATGTAAGTCTAAAAGCTTGAAAGTCAAAAGACTTAGGTTGAATCTAAATCTAACCAACAACAACCAACTCTAAACCAACAGTTAAACCAATCCTGTAAATCCTAAAAAAGCCAATGACAAAAGGCCCGCTACCAATAAATTAATTGGCACACCTTTCATCCCTTCTGGAATATTGGCCAATTCTAAATGTTCACGAATACTAGCAAAAACAATCAATGCCAATCCAAAACCTATAGAGTTAGAAACTGCAAAAAATACTGCTTTCAACAAGCTTCCACCGTCTAATCCTAAAGCCAAAATAGCGACTCCTAACACTGCACAGTTTGTGGTAATTAATGGTAAAAAAACGCCCAATGCTTGGTATAATGGCGGACTTACTTTTTTTAGAATTATTTCAACCATTTGTACCAATGCGGCAATTACCAATATAAATGTAATTGTTCTTAAATAATCTAAACCAGCTGGAACTAAGATAAATTCGTGTAATAGATAGGTTACCATTGTTGCCAATGTCATTACAAATAACACCGCTCCAGACATACCAACCGAAGTAGATACTTTACTTGAAACACCTAAAAACGGGCAAATTCCTAAAAACTGAGAAAGTACAATGTTGTTTACAAAAACAGCTGCTATAAGTATAATTATATAATCCATTTTTTAAATTATTTTAGTTGAAATTTTATTAAATAAAACGGTTAAATAAGCCAAGGCAATAAAGGCACCTGGTGGCAAAATAAATAAAATAAAGGTGTTTGCATCTTCGGGTACAAATTTGAATCCGAAGAGACTTCCGCTTCCTAATATTTCACGGGTTGCTCCTAATACTGTTAGTGCAATTACAAATCCTAGTCCCATTCCTAAGGCATCGACAATTGAGGATACAATATTATTTTTTGATGCAAATGCTTCCGCTCTTCCTAAGATTAAACAGTTTACTACAATTAACGGAATGAAGATTCCTAATTGCTCGTACAAAAAGGGTACAAATGCTTCTAAAACCATTTCAACAATGGTTACAAACGAAGCGATAATAATGATAAACGCAGGAATACGGACTTTACTTGGTATTTGAGATTTCACCAACGAAACAACAATATTACTCATTAACAACACAAACATTGTTGCGACTCCCATTCCAAGCCCGTTAAATGCCGATGAGGTTACACCTAATGTTGGACACATACCCAACAACATTACAAATACTGGATTGTCTTTTACGATTCCTTTTAAGAAATTCTGGGTTTGATTTACTTTTTCAGCCATAATTCTTAATTTTTAAGTGCTATTAATGAACCATTATTTTTCATAAACTCGTCGTATGCCATTTGAACAGCTTCACCAAAAGCACGTGAAGTAATGGTTGCACCGGTTAAAGCATCAACTTCACCTCCATCTTTGGTTACTTTTAAATTAAATGCTGAAGGATTTTTATCTCTAAACTGCGCTAAAAACTTTTCGTCTTTCATTTTAGTTCCTAAACCAGGTGTTTCTTTTTGTTCTAACACTACAATATTTTGTACGGTTCCATCAGGTTTAAAACCTATCATTAATTTAATCAATCCACTAAAACCTTTTTCTGTTGAGCCAATAACAGCTGCCCCAACAAATTCATTGTTTTCAAATGCTGGAAAAACCTCAACACTGTCTTTTGCAAAATCAGATTTTATCTTTTGAACGTCTTCAACCGGATTGTTATCAAAAGTAGGTAACACCAATTTTAAAGCATTCACTTTCCGTTCAATTTTGCCTTTTTCAATTGGCCCAACAGTTAATTCGTTTATATATCCTAATGAAAAACCTGAAATAATAGTAATCACAAATAGTGATACTAGCATATTTATAAATGTATCTTTCTTCTTTTTCATAATTACACAATTTTAGCTTTGATTTTTGAACCAAATCGACGTGGTTTAAAGTAAGTGTTGATTAATGGTACAAATGCATTCATAATAATGATACCAAATGAAACACCTTCTGGATACGCTCCAAACAATCTAATTACCACCGTAATTACTGCAATACCAATAGCAAAAATCACCATCCCTTTCTTGGTCATTGGACTCGTAACCAAATCTGTTGCCATAAAAAAGGCTCCTAATAAAGCACCACCTGATAAAATATGAATTAATGGACTTGCATAACTTTCTGGGTCAATTACCCAAAATATTCCAGTCATAACAGCCATTGTTACTAACATCGTAACAGGAATATGCCACGTAATTACTTTTCGTACTATTAAATAAATTCCACCTAGAAGTAAAGCTAAAGCGGACATTTCACCAATTGAACCTCCTGACAAACCTAAAAACATCTCAATATTTGAAGGAAGGTTTGCGCTAATATTGGTCATGGTATCTCCAAACATCAATCCTTCTTTAATCATTCCCAACGGTGTTGCTCCCGTAACTGCATCAGCTATTGTAGTATTGTTCTCAACAGCTGTTGGCCACATCGTCATTTGCACTGGAAACGAAACCAATAAAAATACACGTCCAACCAAAGCTGGATTAAAAATATTAAAACCAAGGCCACCAAACGATAGTTTGGCTACTCCAATAGCAACTAGACTCCCAACAATGATCATCCAAATTGGCAATCCTGAAGGCAAGTTAAATGCCAATAAAATTCCGGTGATTAATGCTGAACCGTCACCAATTGTTACATTGGTTTTCATTAAATATTTCTGAATTAAATATTCGAACAGCAAGCAAGAAATTACCGCCACAGCGGTAACAATAAATGCGCCAATTCCAAACACATATAGCGAAACTAAGAATGCAGGAATTAAAGCGATAACCACATCGTACATCAATTTTTTTGATGTTCTGTCAGAATGTACGTGCGGTGAGGCCGATACTATAATAGGTTGACTCATTTTAATTTTTAGAGGTTTCTAATTTTTTAATAATATTTTTTCCGTAGCGGATATAATCTAACAACGGACGGTTTGAAGGACAAACATAGCTACAAGAACCACATTCAATGCAAGTCATAATATCTTCAGCTAAAGCTTTTTCGTACTTTCCTTTTTCCGTACAATTCATTAACAAGTGAGGTTCTAATCCCATTGGACAGACAGAAACACACTCGCCACAACGAATACAATTTTCAGCTTTCCCTCTACTCGCTTCTTCTTCTGAAATAACTAAAATTCCTGAAGTTCCTTTCGTAACGGGTACATCTGTATTTTTAATGGCTTTACCCATCATTGGTCCACCATTTACTAGTTTTCTTGTTCCTTCGGGCAAACCACCAACCACAGCAATTAAATCCTTAATAGGTGTTCCTATTTTCACCCAAAAGTTTGAAGGGTTTTCAAGCTTTTTACCGGTAACGGTAACTACACGCTCCGTTAATGGTTTGTCAAATTGAATGGCTTCATATAC
The DNA here is from genome assembly GCA_015767395.1 of Bacteroidota bacterium. Next base: position 11,636 of record JADWMI010000026.1, read on the forward strand.
AGCAAATACGGTCCCTACATTGAAGGCGACTACACCAACATCTAACGGCAGACCGTTCTTAGGAACTTCTCTTCCTAAAATAGCTCTTACCAATTGTTTTTCACCACCTTGAGGATATTTCACCTGCAATGCGGCTACTTGAATTCCATCTTCTTTATTAATAATACTTTTGAAATTATGAATAGCATTCTTTTTGTTATTTTCAATTCCAATAACTGCTTTTTTTATATTTAAAGCTTTCATTAAAATTTTAATTCCAACAACAATTTCTTCTGCCTTTTCTAGCATTAAACGATGATCGGCTGTTAAGTAAGGCTCACATTCTACACCATTAATTAAAAGGCAATCTAATTTTGTACCTTCTCTAACATTCAATTTTACTTGCGACGGAAATGTTGCGCCACCCAAGCCTACAATTCCATAATTAGAAATCCTTTGAATAATCGCTTTTGGCTCTAATTCAATCTCCGTTTTTAAAGGTTCTACAATTTCTTCGAAATTTGAAGGGTCTTTTAAGTCGGTTCTAATAACAACACATTGTTTTTTATAACCGCTGCTATCTATAATTAAATCTAATTTGGTAACCGTACCCGCAACAGGTGAATGAATATTTGAAGATACAAATCCACCTGATTTCGCAATCAGCTGCCCCCTCTTTACCTTCTCTTTTTTGTTTACAACTATCTCTGCAGGAATCCCAATATGTTGTGCAACAGGTACATTTACCACCTTTGGCACTTCCATTCTTTTGATTTCTTTTGAAGACGTAATTTTATTTTCTGGAGGATGAATTCCTCCTTTTGGGAATGTTTTAAGCATCTATATTAACGTTTTTTGATTCTACAATTGCATTTTCTTTTACAACTGCAACTTCTTCAACTTCCTTTTTAACAACTGGCTTTTTCACCACAGGTTTTTTCTCAACAACCTTTTTAACTTTTTTTGGTGGAAAGTTGGTTTCTATTATTGAGTGTGTTGGACAAACATCCACACATTTTCTACAAAGTGTACACAAAGCTGGATCAATGTATGCTAGATTATTTTCCATTATCACAGCATCTTTCGGGCAAATATCCTCACATTTCGAACAGCCTATACAAGCAACTGCACAAGATTTTTTGGCAATACCTCCTTTATCTTCATTTAAACAACCTACAAATATTTTTAAATCGCGTTTATTTAATGGGCGCATTTCAATAATATCACGAGGACAAGCTTTTACACAAGCGCCACAAGAGGTACATTTATCAGTATCAATTACAGGTAAACCTGTTGATTCATCCATATGCATGGCACCAAAATCACAAACTGACACACAATCACCATCCCCTAAACAACCATATTGGCAATCGGTTTCGCCACCATAAACCATTGCAGAAATAGCACAAGTTCTTGGCCCTTGATATTCTGTTGTTTTCGGACGCACATCACAACCACCCTGGCAACGTAAAACCGCGACTGTTGGATCTTTTTCTGCTACTTCTTTACCTAATTTTTCTGCTACCAATTTCATCACTTCATTTCCTCCTACCGGACAAAATAAATCTGAAATATCTTCGGTATTCACCAACTTATCTGCAAAAGATTTACAACCCGGAGAGCCGCAACCAGCACAATTTGCACCCGGTAATATTTCGTCAACCTCTTCAATTAAAGGATTCTCATACACATAAAACTTCTTGGAAACTACATACAGTATAACTGCTGCAATTACCCCTAAAGAAGCCAATAACAAAACACTATATAAAACTGAATCTGTCATTCTTAATTAAATTTTAATATTGAAACTTGAAATGCCTTTTGAAACCTATCTTTCAACACAAAAAGCATAAAATAATAAGGAATTAAAATTGCTAAGGAAAACAACCCTGCAACCCACTCTTTTAAAAATAATGAAGTAATAATGAGCACTAGAAACATTAAAATAAATGGAAAAACATAAGCCCAAAACACAGCTTTTAAACCTAATTCTCTTTTCAACACCACATCAACTGGTTCATTTAATTGAAAAGATTGTGTTGGATTTGAAATTTCTATCTCTTTGTCGTTTGAATCTGACACACCACAAGCCGATTGTGCCTTGCATCCTTCGCAATTCACATTCCCTTTTAAAGAAACTGTAATACCATTTTCAGAAATTTCAGAAATAATTCCTTCGTGTTTAATATTATCTTTTGTGGCTTTATAACTGTCTAAATCCAGTTGCGTCATAATCAATCTTCTACATTATCTTGAGCGGATAAAATTAAGGCTTATAAATAGTTTAAAATATGATTATTGTTAGGGTTTATTTTAAAAAAGTAATCCCAATAAATCTATTTTATTTCTTATTTTATGGATTGTTAATAAAAAACCATCGGTTAAGAATTCTAAATTCTATTTAATTCATACTTTTAAAAATTCTTTTTTTAAACAATATTGCTCGTACATGTTTTTAATATTTGACACTGAAACCACAGGTTTACCAAAAAAATGGAAAGCACCAATTACAGATACTGATAATTGGCCACGCTGTGTTCAAATAGCTTGGCAATTGCATAATGAATTTGGTGAATTAGTAGAACAGCAAGATTATTTAATTAAGCCTGAAAATTATAACATACCTTATGATGCTGAACAAATTCATGGGATATCTACGCAATTAGCACAAGAAAAAGGGGAAAGCCTAGAAAAAGTGTTACACCTTTTTAATGAGGCTCTTTCTAAATCAAAGTTTGTAGTTGGACAAAACGTAAAATTTGACCTCAATATTATGGGGTGTGAATATATAAGAAAAGAAGTCCAAACTAATTTAATTGAACTTCCAGTTTTAGATACTTGTACCGAAAAAACAGCTACATTATGTCAAATTCCTGGTGGTAGAGGCGGTAAATTTAAATTACCAACCTTAACTGAATTACACGAATATTTATTTCACAAACCATTTTCAGAAGCGCATAATGCGACTGCCGATGTAGAAGCAACCACACGCTGTTTTTTAGAATTAATTAGAAAAAGAATTTACACAAAGGAAGAATTAGATGTTTCTTC
>JADWMI010000026.1:14765-16292 GCA_015767395.1 Bacteroidota bacterium
AAAAGCAATGAGCTTGCCGATGTTTCTTTTTCACATTTACATTGTCATTCTCAATTTTCAATATTACAATCCACCTCTAGTTTCAGCAACTTAATAAACGCTGCAATAAAGGACAATATGCCTGCAGTTGCCATTACGGACTCTGGCAATATGATGGGTGCTTTTTATTTTACTAGAGAAGCTATAAATCATAACAAGTCAGTTGAAAAATACAATGAAAATTTAGCGGAAGGAGAGAAACCTAAGCAGCCTATTATTCCTATTTTAGGTTGCGAATTTAATGTTTGCGAAAATCATTTAGACAGAACACATAAAGACAATGGCTATCAAATTGTGATTTTAGCCAAAAATAAAAATGGGTATCACAATCTGGCAAAAATGTCATCACTTTCTCATACGCATGGTTTTTATTATGTTCCTAGAATTGATAAAAAAATAATTGAAGAATATAAAGAAGATTTAATTGTACTGTCGGGAAATTTATATGGAGAAGTTCCTAGTAAAATATTAAATATTGGTGAAAATCAGGCTGAAGAAGCTTTAATTTGGTGGAAAGCACAATTTGGTGAAGATTTTTACTTGGAACTAATGCGTCACAATCAAGAAAATGAAAATCATGTAAATGATGTTTTAATTAAATTTTCTAAAAAACACGATGTAAAATTAATTGCTTCAAACAATACATTCTATACTACAGAAGATGAAGCTGAAGCACATGATATTTTATTGTGTGTGAAAGATGGAGAGAAAATAGCAACCCCAAAAGGAAGAGGTCGCGGTTTTAGATACGGTTTACCAAACAACGAGTATTACTTTAAATCCCAAGAACAAATGAAAAGTTTGTTCAAAGATATTCCTGAAGCAATCTCAAATACCCAAGAAATTGTAGATAAAATTGAAGTCTATACCTTGGCTCGAGATGTTTTACTTCCTAAGTTTGACATTCCTCAACAATTTGTAAACCCCGAGGATGAAATTGATGGAGGCGTTAGAGGTGAAAATGCCTATTTAAAGCACTTAACTTTTGAAGGTGCTAAAAAGAGATACGGTGATGAATTAGATGCTGAAAAAATAGAACGATTGGACTTTGAACTTTCAATTATTGAAAAAACTGGATATCCTGGTTATTTTTTAATTGTTTGGGATTTTATTTTAGAAGCACGAAAAATGGACGTTTCAGTTGGTCCAGGTCGTGGGTCAGCAGCTGGTTCGGCTGTAGCCTATTGTTTATGGATTACCAACATTGACCCCATTAAATACGATTTACTTTTTGAGCGTTTCTTGAATCCTGATCGTGTATCGCTTCCCGATATTGATATTGACTTTGATGATGAAGGAAGACAAAAAGTTATTGAATTTGTTATTGAAAAATATGGCGCCAGCCAAGTAGCTCAAATTATCACGTACGGGACTATGGCTGCTAAATCTTCCATTAGAGATACTGCTCGTGCGCTGGATTTACCGCTGTTTGAAGCAGATAAAATAGCCAAATTAATTCCGGGATTGAAACTTCAAAATATTTTTGGG
>JADWMI010000468.1 GCA_015767395.1 Bacteroidota bacterium
AGTACAAGCTGTGAATAAACCTATTGATAGTGTTAAAGCAATAATTAATGTTTTAATTTTCATATTATAATAAATTTAATATTGATTAGTTTTCTTCGCAAAGCTGTTTTATGTGTTGCTTGCAGAGAATTAGTTGATTTTCCAAATGTACTTAAAAACTTCATTTTAATTACCCTATTGGGTGTATATTGAAATGTTTTATTCTAAAACTCTTAGATTGTCATTATAGGAGATATAGAAGATTTTATCAAAACATTAGAGTTGGAACGCTTTAGAAAATTAAGATTGATAGTTATAAGGGACATGTAGTTCTTTTAAATATCCATTTTGAGAATACTCCTCTACATAAAATAAAAGATGACGATTTATTCAATTTTATTTATCATTTAATTCATATCAAATTTTTTTCTCAATCCTATCAGAGACAGATCGTAGGTGCGTATAAGTTTATTAGAAGGCTTGATAATCTATTTGTGACTCCTTATAAATTATTCAAGAATCACTAAAAAATCAAAAACAGTACAAAACACGTAACTCATTGGATTTATTTAATTGTAATATTCACAATTTCAGCTTGTTAGTTTTTCGATTCGAGTCAGGTGTAATCCTAAGAATACACCTTCAAATAAATTAACTTAAAAAGTCAACATCTAAGAAATCAATTGTTACCTAGATTATTTATTGATTAATAATTTCAAAGATGTCCTAATTTCTACGATTCTTATGTTTCAGGATATTCTTTCATTCATGAAGAGTAAATTTATTGTAATAATTAAATTAAATAAGTATTACTAGAACTGATTAAATAATTCGTTAACTTTAAGGTGGTTAGGGTTTTGTATGGTGGAGAGGATATGTAATTCACTTCAAAAAAGAAATATTCATATAGTTTAAATTGTTTATTATGATACATTCAGAAATAGAAAATAAAAAAAACAAATCAATTAAAAATGTTGAGTTAGAAATACAAAATAATTCAAAGTTTGTGTACATAATTCAGCCGACATTTCATAAAATGGATGGAAAGTTGGTGAAAGGATTTTCGCTTGGAAGTTGTCCTCTTGAGCTGCCTCAGATGGCCGGAGCAGTTCCTGGGGACTGGAAAAAATCTTGTTGTCATGAGTATTTTGAGGATATTAACTATAATTCAGATGCTTCAGTTGTATTTATTACTTCGCCATCTAACGATATACTACATGCAAGAGATATAATAGTCAGATTTAAAGAAAACGGGGAAAAAAAAGTAATTTTTGGAGGGCATGAAGATACTTTTAGTGAATCAATTCTTGGGGAGGTTGCCGACTCCTTTTATCGCGGGATTCCAGATAAAAATGATATGCAAACAATGCTGGATGATGCATTAGATGATGATTTAAAAGGTAATTATGATTTTGGACATAATTTTAATTATCCTTATGATTACTCGGTTTTTGAAGGGAAAAATGTAAATTATATTCACGTTCAAGGCAGTGCAGGATGTTTATTTAAATGTGAGTATTGTCGCCATCCTTCTGCATCAAATGGAGGGGAGTATAAACTTCGAGATATAGATTGCATTGTAGAAGATTTAAAATCAATTAAAAAACTGACTAAATTCATTGCTTTCAAAGATCCAAACTTTTTCAACAGTAAAAAGCATTTGATTGAGTTATGTAATAGGATAATTAAGGAGAATTTAGGAATTTTATGGGGTGCTCAAATGCCAATCTATGTTGGTGATGATAAAAAGATTTTAAAACTTATGAGGAAAGCGGGATGTCGAGTAATCTACATTGGTTTTGAAACTATGAATCAAAAAAATCTCGATAGCGTTAACAAACCCTTTAAAGTCAAAAAATATGTTCCTTTGGTCAGAAATATTCAAAAAGAAGGAATAAGAGTTGTTGGGTATTTTATGTTTGGATTTGACTATGACACAAAGGAATCATTTGAGCAAGTTTACAGTTTTGTACGGGAATCAAGAATAGCTTACCCACTTGTCAATATATTGACACCTGTCCCGGGAACACCGATATTTGAAAGAATGAAAATGGAGGGGCGTTTGGATTTGCCAGATGCTGAAACATTTAAAAAGGTACACCCGCTTTATAGTATTCCGTGCAATCATGCATATTTTGATCCTAAATTAATGTCCAGAAAAGAAATTGAAGATAATTTTATGAAGTTATCAAAGAAACTTTCAACTTTTAAGGAGATATTTCGAAGATCCTTTTATAGATTTAATGTATTGTCATTTATATTTCTAAAAATGAATTTGGAATTTAGGAGAGATCATCAGAGAATGGAGTTACATTATTAATTACAGGTAATTTCTATGAAGTTCAAGTCCTGTGTAGACTATTTTAACGAAGTGTAAAATCTTACATATATTTTT
>JADWMI010000469.1 GCA_015767395.1 Bacteroidota bacterium
TACTTGTTTATTTTTTAGATTGAATTTTTGCTTGAGAAACTGATGTTCTTTTACCAGGTTTATATAATATGCATCTTCAAAGTCTTGCTCCAGTAAACCTGCTTGCCCAAACAATAAAGCTTCTAAACGCATTTGATTAGATTGTGTTTTTCTAACCACTGAGAAGTCTAAAGATTCAGCTAAACTAAAAAAGGAGTCTCCGTTAACTTTTAGTCCAAAATTTTTAGTTAGCATTTTAAACAACACCGATTCCCAATCGTTTTTTGAGACTTTTAAAAGTGTTTCAATTGTTCTTGATTTGCGTTCTAAACGCTCAAAATATAGTCGTTCTAACCAATTATCAAAGATGAATTTATCAATTCCAGCAAACTCATTTTCACAATTAATCCATTTGGTTTTGTTAGAAAATAGCTTTTGGTATTTTTTTAAAATTCCTGGTTCTATAAAATCCTTGAGTTGTAAAGTAGGTATGGTAGAATTATCTTTTCTGAATACTTCGGTATCATGTTCCCAAACCACATGCAGAATGACATTATCGTAATTTTCATCTTGTTCGTGGTTATGCAAAAACCAATCTGAAGACTTTATATGAATTTCCACATTGCCTGCCCAAAGTTGTTCTCCTATTTTAAGTTGGGCATTAAAAAAATCTGGACCCGTATTGAAATTATGTTGACCTACTGAAGTAATAAAAATAATTTCCCCGGTAGTTGTTTGCAAACTTTGAAATTGAAATTTTTTATGCTTCCATATATAATGTAAAAAGTCTTCTTGCATCTGTTAAATATAAAATTCCTACACATAAGAACCAAATTACGTCTTTGAATTCTTTATTGAATCCTAAAGTTTGTAATTTAGCTTAAAACCTAAAACATGGAACAACTTACCCTAACCACGCCGGCGCTTTTATTTTCTGCTATATCTCTAATTATGTTAGCTTATACTAACCGATTTTTGGCCTACGCCGCAACTATAAGAACCTTGCACGATAAGTATATTGAGAATAAAAATTCTGTATTGATTGCTCAAATTGAGAATATAAAAAAGCGTTTATATTTAACGCGATCCATGCAAATTTTCGGAATCAGCAGTTTACTGTTATGTGTCCTCACCATGTTTTTAATTTATATTGAACAGCAAACCATTGCTATTTGGGTTTTTGGTTTAGCCCTTATTTTATTAATCATGTCTTTGGCTTATTTAATTGTAGAAATTCAAATTTCAGTAAAAGCCTTAGAGCATCATATTAGCGATATTGAGAAAGGCTAAACTTTTAAAGTTGAAAAAAACAACTAATTTCGCTCCATTACAGTATCTATTCACATGACATCAATAGTATTTTAAAAATCACTAATTAAATAATAAATTTAACCAGTATGAAATTCAACCAAAAGCTCGCCATCATTATGATGATATGCTCCTTCGTCATTATAAGTTGTAATACGAAAGCATCTGAATCAGCAGAATCAGCCCAAGAAACATCTGTAAAGCATGTTCCTGAAAAAATGGCAATGACTACAGATACACCTGAAGGAATTTCTACGCCCAATAACATGAATTCAAACACCATTGGCGCATTGAATTTTTTCGATGGCGTACCATTGCCTGAAACGGCTGATAAGGTTTATGATTATATTGATCTTCACAATGCTGTGGATGCCTATGTTCGAGGTATTCATATTGCGTCGATGGAGGCTATGAAAGTAGGCATTGAAGCGTTTGGACCAGCAAATAAAACGGCTCTTTTATTCGAAGATTTGATGGACTCAAAGACATTTTGGTTAACCCCCAACACCACTTCGGTATACATGGCCTCTTGGTTGGAAGTTGGTGATGAACCTATGGTTATAGAAACACCACCAAACGTACTAGGGTTTATAAATGATCACTGGTTTAAATATGTTATTGACTTTGGGCGTTTAGGGCCCGACAAAGCGCAAGGCGGGAAATTTTTAATTATTCCACCAGGGTATGAGGGTACCATACCAAAAGGATACCATGTAGCTAAAACCAATACGCATGGGAATTGGGTTATTTGGAGAGGTTTTCAGCAAGACGGAAGTCCGAAACCAGCAGTAGATGCAACAAAGGCAACCTTCAAAATTTATCCGTTGTCTCAAAAAGACAATCCGCCGGCTATGACTTTTGTGAATACATCAGGTAAAATCAGCAACACTATTCACAGAATGAATTCTGATATTTTTAATGAAATTAATGCCGTTGTTCAGACAGAACCTGCCTTTGGAGAAAACCCAGAAATTCTTGGAAGTTTAGCTGCAATTGGTATTCAAAAAGGTAAAGAATTCAAACCTGATGAGCGTATGCAGAAAATTTTAGATGAAGCTGCAATAATTGGAGCGGCGATTGTTCGAAC
>JADWMI010000131.1 GCA_015767395.1 Bacteroidota bacterium
GGTAATGACCGTATTTATAGAATTGGGGTAAAAGCCAATACTCAGGGTCAAAAATATGATTTACCCACGTCTCCAAGTCTTATGGCGCATTCTTTAAGAACCGAATTTACGGATGTAGAAACGGCTACCAGATTCGGTATCTATGACAAGGAATTATTAGTTGGTGTAGATCAAAATAAGATGTACATGAGAAATATTGTATATGCCGATAGTGCATTTTTCAAGGTATTTGATTACGAGTTTATCCATGGCGAGGCAACTTCAGCTTTAAAAGATGAAAATTCGATTGTACTGACAGAAGAAACGGCTATTAAATTGTTTGGGGACAAAAATGCCATGGGTAAAATTGTAAATTCCTCCTTTTTCGGTTCACAAAGAAATTATATAGTCAAGGGTATTGTAAAGGAGCCTAAAGAGCATTCACATTTTCAGTTTAACATTTTTATAAGTAGTAATTATTATGACACCTGGTGGTCTAATGCAAATAAATACACCTATGTAAAACTTCATGAAGGTGTTAATTTTGAGGATTTCAAGGAGAAAATGACTCAAAATTTTATGAAGAAATTGAGTCCTGAAATAGAATTGTCTTTTAAAATGACACTTGAAGCATTTCTTTCTGAAGGAAACGCCATGGAATACACTATTAGTCCAATAAAAGATATTCATTTATATTCACATAAATCGGGTGAAATCCAACCGAATGGGAGTATTATTTATATTTTTATTTTTATAGGAATTGCTTTAATGGTTATTTTGATTGCAGGTATAAATTTCATGAATTTATCTACTGCAAGAGCTGGTAAAAGAGCCAAAGAAGTTGGGGTTCGGAAAGTTGTGGGAGCTTCTAGGAAAATGTTAATTACTCAGTTTTTGACAGAATCAGTAATTCAAAGTTTTATAGCGTTATTTATAGCCTTTATTTTGGTGGAACTCTTTTTGCCTGGTTTTAACAATATCATGGAAACCGATATCAATCTTTTTAATAATTATTTTGCTCAAACCCTCCTTTTTTCCATAATTATTACACTGTGCTATGGATTATTTGCAGGAAGTTATCCAGCCTTATTCATATCGGCATTTGCGCCAATTGATGTTCTAAAAGGAGATTTGACAAAGACCAAGAGTGGTGCTTTATTAAGAAAAGGATTGGTTGTAATCCAGTTTAGTGCTTCTACTATTTTGATTATTGGCATGATTATTATCTTCAACCAAATATCATTTATGAAAAATAAGGATCTTGGGTTTAATGGAAGTCAGGTCTTAATATTACCGATTAAAACGGTGAATATGAGTGAAGATTTCGATACTTATAAAAACAGATTCCTACAAAACAGTAAGGTATTAGATGTGTCAAGAGCTATGTACTTTCCCGGTGACAACAGAGAAGATATTAATAGGTATACCGTTGATGAAGGTGCTGAAAAACTATTATTTAACAATATGGGAGTAGATTATGACTTCTTTAAATCACTGGATATAGAATTGCTAGAAGGGAGACTATTTGAGAAAGATAAAGAAGCTGATTCAACGCGTTACTTCATTGTAAATCAGACTGCAGCAAAATATAATAATATTAAAATAGGAAGTAGAATTGGCTACGCTTTATACCCAACTCAAAATATGGGATATGGGAATGTAATTGGAATTGTAAAAGATTTTCACACCAAAGGTTTTAATGAGCCAATTAAACCTATGATTTTTTATGTAGACAAGGCAAATTGCGAATTTGCTTCAATTAAAATAGCGTCAGAAGACATGAATTCTACCATAAAATATATTGAAAAAGAATGGAATAAGCTAGAGCCATCTCGCCCATTTAAATATGAATTCTTAGACGCAAAATTTGGAGCCCTATTGAGACAACAAGAAAATTTCGGAACAATGTTTCTGTTCTTAACAATCCTGGCTATTATAATTTCAGCAATGGGTTTATATGGCCTAGCATCTTATACTGCAGAACAGCGGACAAAAGAAATAGGAATACGTAAAGTTTTAGGAGCCTCTGTTGGGCAAATTATGAATATGTTAACCAAAGATTTTATGAAATTGGTGTTAATTGCAAATATTTTTGCTTGGCCAATAACCTATCTCTTGGCAAAAGACTGGTTGTCTAATTTTTCATATCAAATAGATATGCCAATATTGCCATTTGTTTTTGCTACGCTATTAGCGCTGCTAATTGCAATATTCACCGTAAGTTCACAGGCTTATAAAGCCGCGAATTCTGATCCTGTAAATGCATTGAAATATGAGTAATTGATTCATATATGTTGAACAAAATATTTAAATTAAAAAGGAGCTTTTGTTAAATCAAAAGCTCCTTTTTAATTATAAACGGATGCTTAATAGTTTGGGTGGATTTAATGTTGAATCAAGGTATTGGTGATTTTGAGACAAGTAAATAATTTTTTTATTCTAGAAATAAACCGAAGTTTTATTCATTTTAGTGATTATATTGTTGCTTAAAACATTTAAAATTAGGGTCGTATTTATATGCTAATTTGCTACTAGTTTAATACAAACAGTTGAATAAATATATACTTGGGTTAAAAAACAAAATATTGTGCATTTAATCAATAATATATATTCCAAACAAAAGATTGGAGCACGATGTAAATGTTAAAGAAACGTTAAAAAAGAACAGACAAGTCTGTATGGTAAATATTTTTTATATGTTTGCAGTATGAAAAAAGTAGGAGTAAAAGAAAGAATTTTGGAAGTGGCTTCTGATTTGTTTTATTTTCAAGGTTATAACCAAACAGGAATCAATCAAATAATTGAAGAGGCAGGTGTTGCAAAAGCAAGTATGTATCAACATTTTAGATCAAAAGAGGATATAGCTGTAGCGTATTTAAAAGGTAGACATATTATGTGGATGGGGAAATTAAATGATTTTGTTATTTCTAATAAAACAAATAAAGAAAAAATAATTGGAAGTTTTGACTATTTGGATGAATGGTTAAATGAAGTTGATTTTAGAGGGTGTGGATTCCAAAATATTATTTGTGATCTTCCTCAAGATCATCAAAAAATTAAAGATCAGGTTATGCTTCATAAAAATGAATTACGTGAATGGATTCATAATTTATTAAAAACTAATGAACGACTAGATACAGAAACTCAAAATGTAGGAGATCAAGTTTTGGTATTAATTGAAGGAGCTATTATCTTATCTCAAATACAAAAGGATGCTTGGCCAATAAGTACCGCAAAAAATGCTTGTATAAAGTTGCTATCGTAATTATAAGAATAAAGAAACTGCTTTTACCTGTAGTTTTTTTAAAACAATAAATAAAACAGACTTGTCTGTTCGTTAATAAATATAAAAATATGAATAAATTAATACCTCCTTTTAATAAGGAAACAGCAAAAGCTAAAGTACAAGCAGCGGAAGATGCTTGGAATAGCAAAAATCCAGAAAGAGTAGCTATGGCATATACTATAGATTCACAGTGGAGAAACAGAGATTTATTTTTTATAGGTAGAGAAGTTATTGCAAATTTTTTATCTGATAAATGGCAGAACGAACTCAACTATAAATTAAAAAAACATTTGTGGTCATTTACTGAAAACAGGATTTCAGTTCGATTTGAATATGAATGGCAGCATGCCAAAAGTGGTCAATGGTATAGGACGCACGGAAATGAACATTGGGAGTTTGATAATGAAGGGCTAATGCAAATACGAGATATGAGTGCCAATGATGTTCTTATCGATAAATCTGAAAGAAGATTATAAGAAATAATCAAAACCAGTTGTAAAAATGGTGAAAAGGGAAAATTGCATACTCAAAGGGAATTATTACCTATCAGATACCGATCATGTATTTAGACATTTGCACTATTAAATTAATTATAAAGTCAGAAATTAAATTATCAATTATTAATATTTAAAAATAGAAATTATGAGTTCAATAACTAAAATGGCATTAGTGCCAAAAACAATAGAAACAGCCAATCCGATAGCTAAAAAAGTTTTAGAAGCGGCTAAAAATGGGATGGGAATGATTCCAAACATGTATAGTACAATGGCTAATAACCCAGCTTTGCTAGACGCATATAGTTATTCCTACAAATCTTTTAGAGAAAATGCAGGATTTACTTCGCAGGAACAGGAAATCATTTTCTTATCCATTGCTTTTGAAAATGACTGTGATTATTGTATGGCTGCGCATAGTTTTGTTGCAGATAAAATGAGTAAAGTTCCAACTGATGTGACCAATGCAATACGAAACAATACAGTAATAGAAAATACAAAATATAGTGCTTTAAGTTTGTTTAGCAGAGTGATGACCACAAAAAGAGGAAATCCATCTCTAGAAGATATAGAAGCCTTTTTGAGTGCTGGTTACACAGAAAACCATATTCTGGGTGTTATTGCAGGGATAGGTGTAAAAACAATGAGTAACTATTTTAATCATGTATTTAATACACCTGTCGATGACGCTTTTTCTGGAAGAGTTTGGACTAAAAAATAAAAATAAATTATTCACTTTTAAAAATAAAACAATGAAAAAACAAATTTTAAAATTCGCATTTACCTTACTTTTTGTAGTAGGATGGACGTTAAATGTTTCAGCTCAATTACCTGATCCAGGATTTAATATTGATGAGGTAACGGCAATCGTAATAACTGATCCACAAAATGATTTTTTGAGTCCAAATGGAGTGACTTGGGGAGTTGTTGGCGAGAGTGTAACAAAAAATAATACTGTTGAAAATATAGAAACACTTTTTAAGTTAGCAGAAGCAAATGGTATTAAAGTATTTATTTCTCCTCATTATTATTATGAACATGACCATTCCTGGAAATTTGAGGGAGCCTTAGAAACTTTAATGCACAACATATCAATGTTTGATCGTGGAGATCAACTATCTACTGAAGGATTTGAAGGTTCTGGAGCAGATTTTTTAGAACGATATAAAAAATATATTGACAAAGATTTTGTAACAGTTGTAGGACCTCATAAAGTTTTTGGTCCTGAACAAAATGATTTGAGTCTGCAATTAAGAAAACAGAAAATAGACAAGGTAATCCTTGCAGGAATGTCGGGTAATCTATGTGTAGAATCACATATGAGAGAATTATTAGAAGACGGATTTGAAGTTTCAGTAGTTGGAGATGCTACAGCATCAGCTATAGTTCCTGGATATGATGGGAATGCAGCAGCACAAACAAATTTCAGATTTATAGCCAGTCATGTATTTACTACAGAAGAATTAAAAGAAGAATTAAAAAATTAATCAATCAATAAAACTAAAATTATGAAAACTAAAACAATTAAAAAAGTAATGGGTATTGCAATTATTGCGCTTATATCCTTCAGTACATTATCATTTATAGGATCTGATCAGCTTGATAAAATTTCAGAAAATGGAATAAAACCTGTACCTGTATCTTATAAATCAATTGAAATAAACGGATTAGATATTTTTTATCGTGAAGCAGGAAATACAACCAAACCAACTATTTTGTTATTACATGGTTATCCAACGTCGTCACATATGTTTCGAAATTTAATAACAGACTTGTCTGTTCATTATCATGTTTTAGCTCCCGATTATCCTGGATTTGGAAGAAGCGACCAACCTGCAATTGCAGATTTTGAGTATACATTCGACAATATGGCTAACATTGTTGAAGGGTTTTTAAAAGAGTTGAAAGTAGAAAAATATAGTATCTATTTAATGGATTATGGAGCACCAATAGGTTTTAGAATTGCAGCGAAATATCCTGAAAAAATAGAATCACTAATCATTCAAAATGGAAATGCTTATGATGAAGGTTTACGTGATTTCTGGATTCCAATTAAAAAATACTGGAATGATTATACTCTTGAAAATGGGAAGCCATTGGAGGGATTCCACTCCCCTGATGGTTTAAAATGGCAATACACTCATGGGGTGCAAGATGTAACTACGATTAGCCCAGATAACTGGAATATTGATTTACAGCATTTAACTAGAGCCGAGAATAATGAAATTCAATTAGCCATGTTTTATGACTATAGAACAAATGTACCATTGTACCCAGAATGGCAAAAATACTTTAGAGATCACCAACCACCTACATTAATTGTATGGGGAAAAAATGATTATATATTTCCAGCTGAAGGAGCGCATCCATATAAAAAAGACTTGACGAATTTAGAGTTTCATTTATTAGACACTGGGCACTTTGCTTTGGAAGAAAAGGGAGATGAAATTGCAAATTATATTTTAAATTTCTTATGGAAGAATAACATTAAATAGTCTGACATATATATAGTTAGGTTATCGGAATAGTAATAAATCCAATAGCCTAACTTCTATAAAAAACAAAATATAGATAGTAGGAAAATTGCCAATAACTAAGGAAACATTGTCTACCAATTAAACCATCTTAAACCTCAATTTTGTATTGAATTTTTGACTTAAAAATAAAATCATGAAATTAACTAACACACAAACTAAAAAAACAACTCATTCAAATTATGAATTGGGGACTATTACAAATCGACAAATCTGGAATAGCAAAAGACGCTATTCTTTTTTAACTCAATACAAATTTATATAACATTTAAAACAATCAAATTATGAAATCAATCAATTGGAAAAACGCAATACTAGCAGGGGTTATTGGAACCATATTATTTGACCTAGCAGGATTATTGTTAACAGGTAAATGGTGGGATA
>JADWMI010000470.1:0-498 GCA_015767395.1 Bacteroidota bacterium
GTGCATGACACATGGCAACTTTTTCTTCGAGAGTTAATAAGGCAAGAATACTATCTATTTTATTTTCAATAATTTTATTTCTAAACTCTACTGAAACATCAGAATTTCCAGATTGACTTCTGTTTTCCTGTGCAAGAGTATTTATATGGACAAGAAACAAGAATATAAAACTTACTATTGCAAAATAGCTGCTATTATTATTTATCTTTAAAGGCATATTACTTATTGAATTTAACATTGACAGGCTTGTCTAGGTTAGTATTTTGTTATAATTATTAATGATGTTCTTAAGTTCAAATTTAATTCAATAAATTTATAAATCCATGTATTTTCTTTTATTAATTTCACACTCAAATAAAACTTTTCAATAAGTATAGCGCTCTCTTTTGTTACAGAATTGGTTATGTTTTTTTAGAGACTTTAACACTACACATGTTAATAACGACTTCTGTTAAAATTAGCTTAAATAAAAGTAAGTTAGATGCTGTTAATTTTGCC
>JADWMI010000470.1:508-2365 GCA_015767395.1 Bacteroidota bacterium
TATATATATATATATAGGAAATGGACTTTCAATAAAAATGTGGGCTCATAGTTAAGAGTCATAATGCCCATTTTGATTAAACATTTTTTAATATTAAGATTATTAGTTGTGAAATTTATGTATATTTCGCATTGATAAAAATATCTAATGACTTTAACCAACCATAGCAGAATATGGCCAAAAAGAAGGACTCTTAATGCTTAAAAATATAATCAAAATTACTATTTTAATTATGTTTTTACCATCATTGGCAGGGGCTCAAGGTCTTTTATTTAATGCTAATGATAATTTAATTGCTGATCGAACATCTTATAATGTATTCGCACATTATCAACCAAAATTTGAGGGAGATTTTAGTATGTCTTTTGAAGTTTCAATAATTGATACTCAAAGTTTTGGGCATATTATGAACTTAAAGGATAAGAAAAGTTCTATTTCCTATTCATTGGTTTATGTTAGTCTTGATGAAAATTTTGGGGAAATAAAGCTCAATCTTGATGGGGTTAAAAATTTATGTTCTGTATTAATAAAAAAAGAATTGCTTGGTTCTAGAAAATGGGTAAGTTTATCTTTAAGTTTTAATACCATTAATAACAGAATTGATTTAGTTGCAAATAATCAATTATTTTCAGTAAACCAGCATAATTTTGGTGATATTGTAATTCCTGAAATATACTTTGGCAAACATGAAAATGTTATTGACGTCCCTTCAATGGCTCTAAGAAATCTTTCAATTACAAACGGAAGCAGGAATTATGTATTTAAGTTTAATGAAAGCTCTGGAATGGAGGTTTATGATTCAAAAGGGGAAAAATATGGATTTGTAAACAATCCAAATTGGCTAATTTCAGAGTCTTATAACTGGAAGAAAATATATAAGGCTTCATTTAGTCAAGTTTCATCTTTAACATTTGACGAAACAAATCAAAGATTTATTATTCAAAATGCGGATACACTCTTGTTTTATGACCTTAAGGACGGAAGTACGACAAGCAATACGTACAAAAACAAGCTTCCAATATCAATGAGGCTTGGAACTAGTTTTTTGGATATTTCAAAGAATAAATTATACGTTTATGAAGTAAATGATATTCCTATAGAAAAAGCATCAGTTGCATCTTTAAATTTAAAGGAGGAATTAATTTGGAAAACAATTAGTTTTAACCAACTTCCCCAGCAACGACACCATCATAATTCTTTTTTTGATTCTGATAAAAACCAATTTATTATATTCGGTGGTTTTGGAAATCAAAAACTTACCAATGAATTTAACCTCTTCGATGTTAGTTCTGGAAAATGGGACTCACTATCATTTACAGGAGATACCATTTCTCCAAGATATTTTTCTGGACTCTCTAAAATAGGAGATTCCGAAGCATTGTTATTTGGTGGGATTGGGAATGAAACTGGAGACCAAAGCCTTGGCACGCAGCATCTATTTGACTGTTACAAAATAAATTTTGATACAAAAGTAATTAAGAAACTTTGGACACGAAATAATGAAGATTTAAAATTAGTTTCTACTAGAAACATGGTTTTGTCAAATGATTCCAAATCCTTTTATACTTTAGCATACCCGGAATACATATCAGAATCGTGTTTAAGGTTATATAAATATTCAGTAAAAGATGGTTCTCAGGAGGTTTTTGGAGACTCAATACCTTTAATTTCAGAGCGAATTAGAACAAATGCTAACCTTTATTTAAACAGAGAAACCGATCAGTTTTTATGTGCAATTCAAGAATTTGAACTTGATGGTTCAAATAGAATAAAAATTTACTCTATTAATAACCCCCCAGTTTCAACAGATGAAATAAATTTCAATTATTCAAAAAAGGGTGATGATATGCCATTTGG
>JADWMI010000027.1:0-11022 GCA_015767395.1 Bacteroidota bacterium
GCATTTAAGTGAGTTTTATGCTTATAAATTAGATACTTTAACGGCTGTAAAATATGCCAACGATGCTTATGGTTTAGCTAAAGAAGTTGAGAACAATCGTGATAAATTAGAAACCTTGTTGCTGCTTTCAAAAGTAGATAGCCAAAAGTCTAGTCAGTATTTAAAAGAATATGTTCATTTAAACGATAGTCTTCAAATTGAAGAGAGAAAAGTAAGGAATAAGTTTACAAGAATCAGATTTGAAACGGATGAATATATTGAAGAAACAGAGAAATTGTCAGAGCAGAAAATACTAATTTCTTTAGGTGCTTTTTTAACCATTTTAATTTTGTCCTTAGCCTATTATATTAGAGTTCAAAGGGCAAAAAATAAAGAGTTGTTATTTGATAAAGAACAGCAAAAATCCAACGAAGAAATCTTTTCTTTAATGCTCAAGCAACAAGTGAAATTGGAAGAGGGACGTATGACTGAAAGACATAGAATTTCGCAAGATTTGCATGATGGGGTTTTGGGTAAGATTTTTGGAACGCGCTTAGGATTGGGTTTTTTGAATATAACGGGAGATGAAGTAACTATTGAAAAACATAAGTCATATATAGATGAACTTCAAGATATTGAAAAAGAAATTAGAACCATTTCACATGAATTAAAGAGTGATATTTTATCTTCAAAAGAAGATTTCTCTAAAATTATTGAGGATTTAATAATACAAAAGTGTAATTTAGGAGCTTTTGAATATGAGTTTATTTGTGATGCTGATTTAGATTGGAGCCGGATAAATGATGAAATAAAAATTAATTATTACCGAATTATTCAAGAAGCTTTGCAAAATATTATTAAATATGCCAATGCAAAACACGTAATAATTAATATTGAATTAGAAGATAAGAATACGTTAAATTTAAATATTAAAGATGATGGCATAGGCTTTGATATGAAAGGAAAAAGAAAAGGAATTGGACTTAAAAATATGCAATCAAGAGCAAGTAATTTAGAAGGAGATTTTAGCATTCATTCTAAAATTAATGAAGGAGGAACAAAGATCTTGGTTTCGTGTTCAATAGAAAATATTAGCAATGAGTAAAATTTATAATGTATTAATAGTTGATGATCATCCAATAATAGCGGATGCATATAAAAGTGCTTTTGAATTTATAAGCGCTGAAAATAAGGAAATTGAATTTAATATTTCAATTGTTACCAATTGTGACGATGCCATTGAAAATATAACAGCTGCATCTAAATCTAATGGAGTTGGAATTGATATTATTTTTTTAGACATATCATTGCCACCATCAACTGATGGAAAATATTTATCGGGTGAAGATTTAGGTATTAAAATTAAAGAGGTATTGCCTAAATGTAAAATTATTGTAGCAACAACTTTTAACGACAATTATAGAATTCAAGTAATTCTTAGAAATGTAAACCCCGATGGGTTTTTAATTAAGAACGATATTAATAAGGATGAGTTGGTATCTTCAATAAAAACAATCATGGATAACTCACCATATTACAGTAAATCTGTTTTAGAGTTATTCCGCAAACAATCATCTATAGATTACCAGTTAGATAAAATTGACAGACAATTGTTATATGAAATGTCAATTGGTACTAAAATGAAAGATCTTCCAAAAATAATTCCAATGTCAATGCCTGGACTTGAAAAAAGAAAAAAACAATTGAAAGAGTTGTTTAAAGTTAAGGATAACGATGATAGAGAGTTAATATTAAAAGCAAAAGAAAAAGGGTTTATTTAAATAAACCCTTTTTCTTTATATCAATGTTTTTGGACTTGATATTTTTTTTATCTTTATATTCAATTTAAGACTAAATGGTGCGATTTAAAACTGAAGCTTTTCGGAATGAGAATCAATATTTTAAGAATATTACCTGTTGTTTTAAATTTTTGAAAGTACTTCTTTTTTATTCTTCAGAAACAATCTCAAATCTATTTATAAAATGAAAAAAATCATTGCAATTTTAGTCGTATTTTTATTACCCTTTGGCATTAGAGCCAGTGAAGCAGATTTAGTAATTCCCGATGCCATTAAAGAACAACAAATTCTCTATTGGGGATTTTTAATAACGCTGGCAGGTATGTTTTTTGGGTTTTATCAATTTTTACAAGTCAAAAAAATTAGAGCACATAAATCTATGTTAGATGTGGCTCAAGTAATTTTTGAAACTTCTAAAACCTATTTAATTGAGCAAGGAAAATTTATTTTTATTTTATTTGCTTTTATTGGGTCAGCAGTAGCCTTTTATTTTGGGTATTTATCAAAAAATCCAGAAACGGGAGAAAATTTATTCGGAGTAGCCGGTGTGCTAATGATACTTGGCTGGATGATTTTAGGAATTTTAGGCTCTTACGCCGTTGCTTGGTTTGGTATTAGAATGAATACTTTGGCAAATTCACGAATGGCTTTTGCTTCTCTTGAAAAAAAACCAATTAAATTATTAAACATACCATTAAATGCTGGAATGAGCATTGGTGTGGTATTAATTTCATTGGAGTTAATATTGATGCTGATAATTTTAATGTTTGTTCCAGGTGAATATGCAGGGGCTAGTTTTATTGGGTTTGCTATTGGAGAATCTTTAGGAGCATCAGCTTTGCGTATTGCAGGTGGAATTTTTACAAAAATCGCTGATATTGGTTCAGATTTAATGAAAGTGATTTTTAAAATAGGAGAAGATGATCCAAGAAACCCTGGAACCATTGCCGACTGTGTTGGGGACAATGCTGGAGATTCTGTTGGTCCAACAGCTGATGGTTTTGAAACCTACGGCGTTACAGGTGTAGCACTTATTTCATTCATTCTTTTGGCAATTACAGATACTGCTTTGCAAACACAATTGCTTGTTTGGATTTTTGTAATGCGTATTTTAATGATCATAACCTCAATTGTTGCATTTTGGATTAATGGCGCTATAAGCAAAGCCAAATTTAGTAATGTATATGAATTGGATTTTGAAGTCCCACTAACAACCTTAGTTTGGATTACTTCCATATTATCAATTGTAGTTACTTTTATTGCTAGTTATTATTTAATTGGAGATATTGGCGAAAATTTATGGATTACACTTTCAGTGATTATTAGTGCTGGTACTCTAGGTGCTGCGTTGATTCCTGAATTCACAAAATTATTTACAAGCCCCAAATCGATTCACGTAAATGAAGTAGTAGAGGCTTCAAAAGAAGGTGGAGCTTCTCTTAATATTCTTTCGGGCTTGGTTGCAGGTAATTTTAGTGCTTTTTGGCAGGGAATGGTGTTTTTCTTCTTAATGTTTATTGCTTATTATGCTTCTACTTTTGGCTTGGGAGAGATAATGATTTATCCTTCAATTTTCGCCTTTGGTTTGGTTGCATTTGGTATGTTAGGAATGGGACCAGTTACCATTGCTGTTGATAGTTATGGACCAGTTACTGACAATGCACAATCTATTTATGAGTTGTCTTTAATTGAAGAGAATATTGAAGAAGTCACCGTTGAAATTGAAAGAGATTTTGGATTTACGCCAGATTTCACAAAATCTAAATACTATTTAGAAGCAAATGATGGTGCTGGAAATACATTTAAAGCAACAGCTAAGCCTGTTTTAATTGGTACTGCTGTTGTTGGAGCGACTACTATGATATTCGCGTTGATTTTAGTGATTGAACACTCTTTAGGGATTAAGCCTGAACAAATTTTAAACTTGTTGAATCCGTATACTATTTTTGGGTTTTTATTGGGAGGAGCGGTTATTTACTGGTTCTCAGGTGCAAGTATTCAGGCTGTAACTACTGGGGCAAGTAGAGCGGTTGCTTACATAAAGGAAAATATCAATCTTGATCCAGATGCGCCTAAAAAAGCGGATGTAGAAAAATCACGAGAAGTGGTGAAAATTTGTACGCAGTATGCCCAAAAAGGGATGTTGAATATATTTATTGCTGTTTTTTCTTTTGCCTTGGCTTTTGCTTTCTTTTCTGCGCCAGCAGGGATAACCAATGATATGAGTGAAGCCGATAAATTATTAGCAGCAGCACCTGTTTCGTTATTTATAAGTTATTTAATATCTATTGCCTTTTTTGGATTGTATCAAGCTATTTTTATGGCAAATGCAGGTGGTGCCTGGGACAACGCTAAAAAAGTTATTGAAGTAGATATGCAAGAAAAAGGAACCGATTTACACGCCGCTGCTGTGGTTGGTGATACCGTTGGTGATCCATTTAAGGATACTTCTTCAGTAGCATTGAATCCAATTATTAAATTCACAACATTATTTGGATTGTTGGCCATGGAAATTGCAATTTCACCTTCGTTTAGAGATATGGCACTTTACTTTGGATTGGTGTTTTTTGTAATTGCATTGTATTTTGTGTACAGATCTTTTTATAAGATGCGTATAAAAAGTTAATACATATTTTATAATAAAAAAACGGGCGACTTAAATTAATAAATCGCCCGTTTTTTTTATATAACTTTAATTTCTAACTGTTCATAGAAATTAAAAATTCATCATTTGAAGTTGTATATTGAATTTTACCTTTTATAAATTCCATTGCTTCAACAGGATTCATATCCGCTAAATATTTTCTAAGAATCCACATACGTTGAATTGTTTTTGGGTCTAATAGTAAATCATCTCTACGCGTACTAGATTTAACCAAATCAATAGCAGGGTAAATTCTTCTATTAGAAATATTTCTTTCTAATTGAAGTTCCATATTACCAGTTCCTTTAAATTCTTCAAAAATAACTTCATCCATTTTGGATCCAGTTTCAGTCAATGCAGTAGCAATAATTGAAAGTGAACCTCCATTTTCAATATTACGTGCCGCTCCAAAAAAGCGTTTTGGTTTGTGTAATGCATTTGCATCAATACCACCCGATAATATTTTACCTGATGCTGGAGCAACTGTATTATAAGCTCTTGCTAAACGTGTAATAGAATCTAATAAGATAACTACATCGTGACCACATTCAACCAAACGTTTTGCTTTTTCTAATACAATATTAGCAACTCTTACATGTTTTTCAGCTGGTTCGTCAAAAGTTGAAGCAACAACTTCACCTCTAACACTTCTTTGCATATCTGTAACCTCTTCAGGTCTTTCATCAATTAAAAGAATAATTTGATAAACTTCAGGATGATTTGAAGCAATTGAATTGGCAATGTCTTTCAACAACATTGTTTTACCAGTTTTAGGCTGAGAAACAATCATTCCTCTTTGGCCTTTTCCAATTGGAGAAAACAAATCCATAATTCTTGTTGATAATGTAGCACCTTTTCCTGCTAAATTAAATTTTTCTTCAGGAAATAAAGGTGTTAAATGTTCAAACGAAACACGGTCTCTAACTACATTAGGACTTAATCCGTTTATTTTTGAAACACGAATTAAAGGGAAATATTTTTCACCTTCTTTTGGTGGTCTAACCACTCCTTTTACAGTATCTCCGGTTTTTAAACCAAACAATTTCACCTGTGATTGTGATAAGTAAATATCATCAGGAGAAGAAAGGTAATTATAATCAGAAGAACGTAAAAAACCGTAACCATCAGGCATCATTTCTAACACACCTTCACTTTCAATAATTCCATCAAATTCATAATCAGGATCTCTGTAGCGATTTCCGTTATTAGTTCTCTGTCCTTTATTGTCTTGTGACGGTTTAGGCCTGTTTTGCTGAGGTTTGTTTTTCTGATTAGGGTGTTGTGGTTTGTTTTGATGCTGTGGCTTATTTGGTTGAGGATTGTCCTTTTTCGAAACTTCGTTAGTAGGATTCTCTTTAGCTGCAGCAACATTGTCATCACCTGATGTTTTAGCAATAGTAACTGGCTCAGCAGGTTTAGAAGTATTCTCTTTCAGATCTAAAGAAGCTTGAACTTGTTTTTTTTGATTTGCATGTACAGGTTTCTTTTGGTTGGCGTGTACAGGTTTTTTAATTTGAGGTTTTTCAACAGTTGCTGTTGTTTCAGCTTTAACCTCATTAGTCTCTTTGTTTTCAGGAGTTTCAACTACTGGAGTTTTTACAACTGGTACTTTTTTTACAAGTCGCTTACGCTTAGGCTTGTTTTCTGTGTTTGGTGTTGTAGGTTTTACAACTTTTGAAGGAGTACTTGCTTGAATATCTAAAATTAAATAGACTAAGTCTAATTTTTTTAAATGGCTATATTTTTTTGCGCCAGCCTTTTTTGCGATTTCTTGTAATTCAACAAGCGTTTTCTCCTTTAATGCGGAAATTTCTAACATTATGTTAATTTGTAAAATTTGTTAATGTATAATAAATATTGTCTTACGATTATACTAAGTTTTAGAGTGTGTTAATCAAAAGAGTGATTGGTTTATTGTGATGTAGCATTTGTATACTGCTATGTAGTAGTATATTGCAAATATATAATTTTTTTTTAGATTAGTTATCTTTATATTTTTAAAATAAAATGTATTTTTGCTTTTAATTAGTACAATTTATGATTCAAAGAATACAAAGTGTTTATTTATTAATAGCAACATTACTTTCTGCTGGATTGATCTTTTTGGTTGATTTATGGAAAACGGTTGAAGGAACGCAATTTTTTGCAATGGATTCTTTTGCTTCAGGTAATAAGTTGTTAATGAGTATGTCTGCTTTATTTTTTGTTTCTGCGTTGATTACATTTATTGCGATTTTTCAATTTAAAAAAAGGCAATTACAATTTGTTTTAGGACGCTTATCAATTTTGATCAATTTTATTTTATTAGGTATATTGGTATATTTTACACAAAACTTATCTGGAGAAATGAACGTTTCTGAGAAGGGTATTGGGTTGCTTATTCCTGTTTTTACTATTGTTTTAGTGGTTTTGGCCAATAAAGCAATTAAAAAGGATGAGGAACTTGTAAAATCTGTGGATAGATTGCGATAGACCTAACATCTTAGTATATTTAGTGCGAGAAAAACCATTTCAATTTTTATTGAAATGGTTTTTTGTATTTTAATCATTTTATTAATAATAACTTTTAAACCAAATAGGTTAATTAATGGATTAAGTATGAATCTTTTAATATATTTGACATTATTTTAACTAGACTTAAATTAATTAAATGCATATTTCCAAACAATTCGCATGGATGTTTTTTTTCATGCTATATACTTCAATTTTATTTTCAACAACAGTTCACTCAAATTTCACAACAGACTATTTAGAGAATTTCACATTTAATATTCAGGATGACGAATTACAATCTGTCAAAGAATTATTGGAAAATGGAAATATAAAGGATGCACTTGAGAAATTGTATTTATTTATTGAGGCTGTAGAGATAAAGAATGATTCTTTATTAATAGTTGAGTCTAAAATATTGTTAGCTGAAATTTTAAGAGATAATGGGGATTATCAAAAATCAAATGAAATATTTGAAGATATAATACCATTAATTAAACTTGATTTTAAAAAATCACAATACGTTTTTTTTAAAAGGGGCGGTAATTTTCAATTAGACAATAATATTGATTCGGCTAAAGTGAATTATGAAAAGGCTTTGTTTTTTGCTGAAAAAGTACAGGGTAATGATGATTTAAGAGCTAAAATGCATGCAAATTTATCAGGGATTTATTATTTAAAGGAAGATTATGATAATGCAATTGAACATTCTAAAATTGCAGCTAATTATCAGAAAACACTTGGTAATATAGAGATTGAAGCAGGGATTTTAAATAATTTAGGTGGAATTTATTATATGAAGGGTGAGTTTAATGAGGCGCTAAATGTTTTTCAAGAAGCCCTTGATTTGGTAGATTATGGTCAAAGTGATTTACAAAAGAAAACAAGAAGTACTTCATTTATAAATATGGCTTACGCTTATAGTGAACTTGGAAATTATAAGAAGGCTTTTGAGTTGCAGGACCGCTATTTTTCCTTGAATGATTCCATACAACAAGCATTAAAATATAAAGAAATAACGGAGATTGAATCTAAGTACGATCTTGCTAAAAAAGAAAAAGAAGCTGTAATTGAAAAAGCCAAACGTCAGAAAGCCGAATTGTTAACCTATGGTTTAGGGGTTGCGATTTTCATTTTGCTGTTAGGAATTTATGCTTTGTATAAATTAGTTGAGTTAAATAAACAAAACCATACGCTGGAAATTACTCAGGAGCAATTGATTAATAAAAGTAAATTAGAAAAGGTTAAAAGTGAATCGCAATCAAAAATTTTGGTTGCAACAATGGACGGTAGAATTGAAGAACGAAAAAAAATATCTGACATTTTACATGGTAACGTTAGTGCGCTTCTTTCGGCTGCAAATTTACATTTATATGCAGGTGGAATGCAATTTAACGGAAATGTGCCCATTGAAATTGAAAAAACACAAAATATAATTGCAGAAGCTTCAATACAAGTTAGAGAATTGTCTCACAATTTAGTTTCTGCAATTTTATTAAAACAAGGTCTAAGCTTGGCAATTGAAGATATTTGTAAAAAATCATCCAATGAAACCATTAAGATAAATTGTGAATCTAAGAATATGGATCGTTTTAATAATAATTTTGAAATTAAACTTTTCAATATTATTCAAGAACTAATAAATAATATGTTAAAACATAGTAATGCAAAAAAAGGAACTGTAAAATTAGAGCAGTTAAACGGAAGATTACAGGTGTTGGTTGTTGACAATGGAATTGGTTTTGATGTTGATTATGAAAATGCAGACGCTGGAATTGGTTTAAGTCAAATTAAAGCGAGAGTTGGAGCATTAAAAGGTTTGTTAAGTATAGATACATCAGAAAAAGGAACTCGAACGTATATATCAACACCAATAGTTTACTAACGTTTTTCCAATTCAATAATTTCTAAATTTGAAATTTTGTCATCATTAATTTCAAATCGCAACATGGTTCTTACTTGGTGAAATCCGTGTTTCCCAGCAGCGCCTGGATTCATATGTAATAAGTTTAGTTTTTTGTCAAACATCACTTTTAAAATATGTGAATGCCCACTTATAAATAGTTTTGGTGGGTTTTTTGAGATTTCTTCTCTAATTTTAACGTCATATCTATTTGGATACCCACCTATATGAGTGATCCAAACCGAAACATTTTCAATGGTAAACTTATTATTTAGCGGAAATTCACTTCTAATTTGGGCGTCATCAATATTGCCATAAACAGCTCTAACTGGTTTTATTTTTTGGATGGTATCCATTACGTCTAAAGTGCCAATATCACCGGCGTGCCAAACTTCATCGGCTTGTTTTACAAACTTTAGAATTTGGTCATCAATATAGCTATGCGTATCAGAAAGTAATAGTATTTTTTTCATGCAGTTCTAAAATTCGTAAATCACAAATATGCTGTATATTTGCATTCGTACAAAAATAGCATTTCAATTGAGATATTTTATAGAATTAGCATATAAAGGGACAAATTATCATGGCTGGCAATTACAGCCAAATGCAATTACGGTGCAAGAAGAAATAAATAAAGCTTTATCAACAGTTTTAAGAATTTCAATAAATGTAGTTGGAGCTGGAAGAACAGATACAGGTGTTCATGCGGAGCAACTTTTTGCGCATTTTAATGTAGAAAATGAATTAAATGTTTATGAAGTTGTCTATAAAGTGAATTCTATTTTACCCCATGATATTGTAGTTCATTCAATAAAAAAAGTAGCAGATGATGCTCATGCGCGTTTTGATGCAACAAGTAGGAGTTACCAATATCGTATGTTTTTAGGTCGAAATCCTTTTCAAATTGAAACCACTTGGCAGCTCAATAATAAAAAGTTAAATATTTTTAAAATGAATGAAGCGGCTAATATTTTACTAAATTACAGTAATTTTAAATGTTTTTCTCGTTCAAAAACCAATGTGAAAACATATAATTGTGATATAACAAAAGCTATTTGGGTTGAAAATGAAAATGAGTTAATTTTTTATATTTCGGCTGATCGTTTTTTAAGAAACATGGTAAGAGCAATTGTTGGTACTTTGTTAGATGTTGGTAGTTGTAAAATAACGTTAAAAGAATTTATACAAATAATTGAAAGTGAAAACAGAAGTAATGCAGGAACTTCGGCTCCAGCGCAAGGCTTGTTTTTAACACAAGTTAATTATCCAAATTCCATATTTATAGATGACTAAAAAAGTAACAGGTAAAGCTTTTGATATAGAAATATTTAAGCGTTTGATGGGGTTTGCCAAAAACTATAAATGGCAGTTTTTTGTGGGTGTTTCTTCTGCGATATTATTATCGTTGGTATCAGTAGTGAAACCTATTTTATTGCAGGAAATTGTAAATAATTACTTTGAAAATAAAGATAGAGAAGGCTTGTTTTATTTTTCAATGTTAATGTGCGTATTCTTAATTGCTGAAGTTTTTTTGCAATTCATTTTTATTTATAAAGTAAACTGGTTAGGTCAAAACATAATCAAAGATATTCGGGTACAATTACAGGAGCACATGTTAAAATTTAAAATGGCTTATTTTGACAATTCATCTGTTGGAAAGTTGGTCACTAGATTGGTTTCGGATACAGAAACAATTGCTCAGTTTTTTGGACAGGGTTTGTTTATGATCATAAGTGATATATTAAAAATGATTGTTGTGGCTGTGGTAATGCTTTGGATGAATTGGAGAATGGCCCTTATCGCATTTATAGTTTTACCTATTTTAATTTATGCTACTAAATTATTTCAAATTGCCATAAAATCATCTTTTCAAGAAGTTAGAACTCAAGTTGCAAACCTAAATGGTTTTGTGCAAGAGCGTGTCACCGGAATGAATATAGTTCAATTGTTTAATCGTGAAAAAATAGAGTATAATAATTTTGTTAAAATTAATGACAAACATAAAAAAGCGCATATAAGAACGGTTTGGTATTATTCAATTTTCTTTCCTATTGCTGAAATATTATCGTCAATAGCAGTTGGTCTATTGGTTTGGTATGGAGGGTTGGATATTGTGAATTCTGGGACTACCAATGCAGGTCAAATTATTGCATTTATTATGATGTCCCAAATGTTATTTAGGCCACTGCGTCAAATTGCTGATAAAT
>JADWMI010000027.1:11122-16222 GCA_015767395.1 Bacteroidota bacterium
TTTATTATGATGTCCCAAATGTTATTTAGGCCACTGCGTCAAATTGCTGATAAATTTAACACCTTGCAAATGGGGATGGTTGCAGGTGATCGAGTGTTTGAAATATTAGATACGCATAGTCAAATAGCGACCAACGGAGTGATGGAGGCAAACCATTTTAAAGGAGATATTAAATTTAAGAATGTACACTTTAGTTATATTGAGGGTGAAGAAGTTTTAAAAGGAATTTCCTTTAATGTGAAAGCTGGTGAAACTGTTGCGATTGTTGGTGCCACAGGTGCTGGGAAATCAACCATTATAAATTTGGTTAATCGCTTTTATGAAATTAATGGAGGTGAAATTTGTATTGATAATCATAATATTGAGCAGTATACAATAACATCCTTACGAAAGGAAATTGCAGTTGTTTTACAAGATGTATTTTTATTCTCAGATTCTATTTTTAATAATATCATATTAAGTAACGATAACATTTCATTAGAAGAGGTGAAAGCAGCTGCTATTGAAATTGGAATTCATGAATTTATTATGAGTTTACCAGAGAACTATCATTATAATGTTAAAGAACGTGGCGCAATGTTGTCTTCTGGGCAACGACAATTAATTGCTTTTTTACGTGCTTATGTTAGTAAACCAAGCGTTTTAATTTTAGATGAAGCCACTTCGTCAATTGACTCCTATTCTGAAAAATTAATTCAAGAAGCAACGGACAAAATTACACAGCATCAAACCTCCATAATTATTGCACATAGATTGACAACAATAAAAAAATCAGATAAAATTATTGTAATGGATAAAGGAGAGATTGTTGAACAGGGTTCTCATTTGGAGTTACTTGCTAAAGATGGATATTACAAAAATTTGTATGATATGCAATTTGCGAATGAAATTGCTTAATTGCTTTTAAAGTGTTGAAAGCGTTTAATTGTTTAAATATTCAGTTGGTAATGGTGTCAAAAATAGTTTTTCCAACAACCAACAGTCAAAAGCTAAGCTGACGATTAGTTTAAATCGTAACGAATCGTTTCCGTTAATTCTTCCGTATTTTTAAAAAATACAAATTCACCATCTTTTATATATGAAATTTTACCAGTTTCTTCTGAAACTGCTATGCATAGGGCATCAGTTTTTTCTGTAATTCCAATAGCTGCTCTGTGTCGCAAACCAAATCTAGAGGGTAAGGTTTTGTTTGATAGCGGTAAAATAACACGAGTTGCAATAATAAAATTTTCTTTTATAATCAAAGCACCATCATGAAGTGGACTGTTTTTATAAAAAATACTTTCTAAAATGGGTTTGTTAAGTTCAATATTCATTTTGTCACCGGTAGGTTTAACAAAATCTAAATTATGTGTCCTTTCCAAAACAATCAATGCACCAGTTTTGGATTTTGCCATAGCTTTACACGCTTTTATAACAGCTTCAACATCCATGGTTGTATGAATCTCTGTTTTTAAAAACTTTAATTGTTTTAAAAAACTCCGTTTGTTAGTGAAGTTTGTTGAGCCTAACATTAATAAAAACTTTCGAACTTCTGGTTGAAATACAATCAAAACCGCAATGGCCCCTAGGCTAAGTAAAGCGCCTAATAGGCTACTTAACATTTCCATTTGTAGGGCTTCAGTAATTTTCCAAATAAATACAATTAGTGCGATACCAATAAAAATATTGATTGCTACCGTTCCTTTTAATAATTTGTAAACGTAATAAAGTAATACAGCAACTAAAACAATGTCTAAAGCATCTAAAAAGGAAAAATCTAAAAAGTCGAGCATTTATATTGTTTTTTGTAAAAATAGGAAAAAGATTGCATATTCATTGGTTATTCACATCCGCAATCTGGAACTTTCTTTGGGTTAAAAATGAATTCAAAATTATTGATTAAAATATGCGGAGCCAATATTGTTTTCAGCATGGTTCTGTATGCTAAATAATCTTTATAGAGCAGGTTTTGGTTGAAGTTTAAATGTAGCATGGTTTGTTTTCCTTCAGAAGAGAAATCAATAAATTCAAGTAGTGTTGATTTAAATTCACCATTTTCCATTTTAGCATCATTAATCCATGTGTTGTTTGGATTCATGGTAAGATTGATATTGTTGTAGTTTTTGTAAATTTCGCTATTGGTTTTTATATAATATTTAGATAGTGTACTATCAGTTTTAAAAACGGTTTTGTCAAATTCATAAAAGGATAGTTTATCAGAAATAGTATCGGCATAACTAAAATAATTATGCATTCCTTTTTTTGAGTGCATGCCGTTTGCATGTTTGTATTGCAATTTTATAATTGATGGAATAATTGCTTTTAAGGGAAGTCTGTTGTCTATATTAAAAATCCAATGGGTTGTACTTATGGTGTTTTTTCTGTTGAGGTTTGCAATGGTGTCATTGTTTTTGACATCAAAAAAAAACCAAACCTGAGAATGATTGTGTATTTCTTGCAGCCCTTTTACATTCAACGTAGGAATTTTAACTGTTTGTTTGGTGCAGCTAAAAATAATAAAAGGTAAAATAAGGAATAATTTTTTCATTAATTTTTAGTGGCTAAATTAACAATTTTAAGGGTCTCCATGGCTTCTTTTACATCATGAACTCGTAAAATGTTTGCGCCATTAAGCAGGGCAATGGTGTTTGCAGAAGTAGTAGCGTTTAGAGCTTCTTTTGCTGAAATATTTAAAGGCTTATAAAGCATTGATTTGCGAGATACGCCAACCAGCATTGGAACCTCCAGATTTTTAAATAATTCTAAATGGGAAAGTAATTCATAATTATGTTCAATTGTTTTTCCAAATCCAAACCCAACATCTGCAATAATATCATTTACTCCCAAGGAATGCAATTCTGAAATCTTTTTTGAAAAATAAAAAAGAACATCTTTAACAATGTTGTCATAAACAGGATTCGTTTGCATTGTTTGTGGTGCGCCTTGCATATGCATAATAATGTATGGGACTTGTAATTTTGCGATGGTTGAAAACATATCCTGGTCCATACTCCCTGCGGAAATATCGTTAACCATACAAGCGCCGTTTTGAACACATTGTTCTGCTATTTTGCTTCTAAACGTATCTACGGAAATTAATATTGAAGGAAATTCTGTAATTAATAATTTGATTATTGGCGAAATTCGGTTTAGTTCTTCTTCTTCGGAAATGTGCTTTGCTCCAGGACGTGAAGAATATGCCCCTATATCAATAAAGGTAGCGCCTTCATCTAGCATTTTGCCAACCTGGGAAAGGATAGCGTTCTGATCATTATATTTTCCTCCATCAAAAAAAGAATCGGGAGTAACATTTAAAATCCCCATTACTTTTGGAGTGGTCAAATCAATTAACTTACCGTTGCAATTTATGCTTTTCATATGTTTACAAGTTGTTTTTCATCAGTAATATATGCAGTTCGCAATTAATTATTTCCTAAAATTTAAATTTGTCTTTCGCAATTCATTAGCTAACAACCTTGTTAATTACTTTGGTCATTTCAGGAGCATTGTAGTTGATCATTTTAAAAATTAAATCTTCAACAGAATCACTGATAAGCAACATATCTTTATTCGATTGTTTTAAATAGCCTTCGGTCACCATCAAATCTAATTGAGAAATTAAGGGATTGAAAAATCCGTTTGTATTTAAAATACCTACCGGTTTTTGTTCAATTCCTAGTTGGTTTAAAGTAAGTGCTTCAAAAATTTCGTCTAATGTTCCAAAGCCTCCAGGCAATGCAATATAGCCATCAACCAGTTTGCTGATTTTTACTTTGCGTTTGCTCATTGTTTTGGTAACAATCATTTCACTAATATTATTATGTGCTACTTCTTCGTGACGCAATAATCCTGGAATTACTCCAATAACGTTGCCTTTGTTCTCAATAATAACATCAGCAATTACACCCATCATTCCAATTTTTCCACCTCCATAAACCATTCCTATATTATTTTTAACAAAATGAGTTCCCAATTTCATGGCTTCATTTTTATAAATTTCATTAAACCCTAAGCTGGAACCACAAAAAACAGCAACTTTCTTCATAATTGGACAATTGATTTTTTAATTCATTAAATTTGTTCGAAATTTACGGAAATTATTAAAGTTACATGCAACAAACTTCAAAACAATACGACAAGGTTATTGAGAAATGCCGATCACTATATAGTAATAAACTAAAAGATTATGGAAGTGCTTGGCGCATTTTAAGGTTACCATCGCTTACAGATCAAATTTTTATAAAAGCCCAGCGTATTCGTGGTTTGCAACAAAACGATGTGAGAAAAGTAGATGAAGGTGAGGTTTCAGAATTTATTGGAATCATCAATTACTCAGTAATGGCTTTGATTCAGTTAGAAAAAGGTGTGGTAGAGCAACCAGACTTGGCAATTGAAGAGGCTGTTGGGTTATATGATAAACATGTTGCTGTTACCAAACAATTAATGGAGGATAAAAATCACGATTATGGAGAAGCTTGGCGCGATATGCGTGTGAGTTCTTTAACAGATTTGATTCTTCAAAAATTATTGCGTGTAAAACAAATAGAAGATAATAAAGGGAAAACAATTGTTTCAGAAGGAATTGATGCGAATTATCAAGACATGATAAACTATGCTGTTTTTGCTTTAATTCATATAAATGAAAAAGATTAACATGAAAACCTTAGTATTTGTATCTCGATTAATTGTAGCGCTTACTTTTATTTTTTCAGGCTTTGTTAAATTAGTGGACCCTTTGGGTTCAGCCTATAAGTTTCAGGAGTATTTTGGCGCAGATGTTTTAAATATGGAGTTTTTAATTCCATATGCTTTGCCGTTTTCCATATTGTTGATTTTGGCTGAGATTATGTTGGGTGTTACGTTGTTGCTCGGTTATTTGCCGAAGTTTACAGTTTGGAGCTTGTTGGGGATAATATTGGTGTTTTTATTTTTAACCTGGTATTCGGCTTATTACGACAAGGTGACAGATTGCGGTTGTTTTGGAGATGCGGTAAAACTATCGTCTTGGGGAACTTTTTATAAAAATATTGTTTTAGTGGTTTTAATTTTGTTCCTAGTTTGGAAAGTGGATGATATTAAACCGCTGTTTGGTGTGAATTCAATAAAATGGACTACCTT
>JADWMI010000471.1 GCA_015767395.1 Bacteroidota bacterium
CCTTCTTCAATAATAAATGCTAGCGATAAATATTTGGGAATGGCGCCACACATAGCCACATCATTTACGGTTCCATGCACTGCCAATTCACCAATATTACCACCTTTAAAAAATATTGGCGTTATTACAAAACTATCGGTTGAAATAGCCATTTCCCCATTTATTTTCACAATAGCACCATCGTGTTTTTGATCTAAAAACGGATTGCTAAAAGTTTTAAAAATGATGTTGTCTAATAAATTTCTAGTGAGTTCACCGCCACTTCCATGACCCAAGTTAATGGTTTCAAATCCTATATTTTCTATGTCCATTTCTTAATCTGTTAAATTATTTGAAAAATGATAATATGCCGCACATGCACCTTCGGAAGAAACCATAGGCGCACCCAATGGACTTGCAGGTTTACACGTTTTACCAAACTGATCACATTGATTTGGTTTTTTAATACCTCTTAATATTTCACCAGCAATACAATCAGCATTTTCAGGAACTTTTATATAACTAATATTAAATTTTGCTTCAGCATCATATTTTCTGTAGGCGTCTTTAATTACATAACCGCTGTTTGGAATTTCCCCAATACCGCGCCATTCTCTATTGCCAATTTCAAATACTTTTTGAATAACGTCAATTGCTGCTTTATTTCCGTGTTCTTTTACCACACGTGAATACTGATTTTCAAGTTTATGTTTTCCGTCTTCCAATTGTTTTACGGCCATATAAATTCCTTGAACCAAATCTAAGGGCTCAAAACCAGTAACTATAATTGGTATTTTATATTTCTCAACCAGCGGATAATATTCTTGAATTCCCATAATGGCGCACACATGGCCAGCAGCCAAAAAAGCATCAATACTACACAATTCATCGTCTAAAATAGCTTCCATAGCTGGCGGAACCAATACATGAGAGGCTAAAATGGAATAATTAGAAATGCCCTCTTTCTCGGCATGTAAAACAGATAAGGCATTGGCCGGAGCGGTAGTTTCAAAACCAACGGCAAAAAACACAACTTCTTTTGTTGGATTTTGTTTGGCAATGGAAACTGCTTCAATAGGCGAATATAGAATACGTAAATCACCTCCAAGCGCTTTGGCTTCGAGCAAGCTTTTTTTACTTCCAGGAACCCGAATCATATCGCCAAAAGAACAAACGATTACACCTTGTTCTAGTAATTCAATAGCCTTGTCTATTAAATTTAGGGGCGTTACACAAACCGGACAACCAGGGCCGTGAATCATTCTTATATTTTCGGGCAATAATTCTAAAATACCATTTTTCACCAAACTATGTGTTTGACCACCGCAAATTTCCATGATATTCCAAACCTGCGTTGTAATTTTGTGAATCTCTTCTAGCATCTTTTTAGTAGCTTCAAAATTCCGGTATTCACTTAAATATTTCATGAGTTGTTGGTTGTTCGTTTTTGGTGATTTGTAATTTTCAAGTAATACATGATTTGTCCAAAAGAAATGTTCTCATCATTTGGTGATAAATCTTTATGAAAATACAACTTTATTTCTTTAGGGGTTAATGCTATCAACATATCAACCAAAGTTGTGTTTTGAAAAACACCACCACTTAAAGCAATATGTTTGTAATTGTGTTTTTTTGCAATCGCTATAATTGAATTTGCGAGTGTAAATAAAAAGTCAGCGATGATATTCTGCGTTAAACTTCCTTGCTGAATATCGTTGTAAATTGCTGAAATTATTTGGGTGGCTGAAATCCCATTTTCAATAGAAGTCAAATAATTTTTACAGTTTGATATATCATAATCAGTTATCTTATTTTCTAATAAAATGGCCGCTTCTCCTTCGTACGAATTGAAATCGGTAATATTTAATAATGAGGCAACCGCGTCAAATAATCTTCCAATAGAAGAAGTTTTTAGCTTGTTTTGAGATTTTAAGAACGTATAATTTTTTATTTCTGAAGCTGAAAATTTTTGTTCCAAAATAGATTTCATTTCTTCTGAAGCTAAAGAAAATAACGATAATCGTGGTTCTTTAGCCATTTTATCGCCCAAAATCCAGTCGAAATATTGTAAATGGCTAATTCTTTTAATAGTATTCGAGGCGTAATTAAAGAATTCACCTCCCCAAATTTGTGCGTCATCGCCATAACCGGTTCCGTCAAAAACAACCCCCAAAACTTTTTCTTCAAACAAATTATGTTCCCCTAGAATTGCTGTAAAATGTGCTTTGTGATGTTGAATTTTAATCAGTTTAGAATTTGTTTTCTCAGCGAGTTCTTTTCCGTATTGTGAGCTGTGATAAAGCGGGTGTTTATCAACTAAAACAACTTTGGGTTGTTGTTCAAATATGTTTATAAATGAATTTGCTTCAGCAACAAACC
>JADWMI010000472.1 GCA_015767395.1 Bacteroidota bacterium
ATGTGTATGCTGATAGGTTGACCCCGGAATAAAAAAAAATAGCAAAAACTCTCGAGAGAACGCAAGCGGGTAGACTTTACACCTTTCCTAAATCCTCACTAAAACTTTTTGTTAACAAATTTTTATTACAACGTGATGGTGTTAGTAAAGATGCAATACAAGCAAGATTTATTAACAAGCGGGCAAGGAGAAAAGTGAGTAAACTCATATGAAACCAGTCCGCATAAAATAGTTACAGACGGACTTTTGTATAGTAGTAGCCTAAAGCAACAAGCCTGATATGTTGTTGACGAAGTCACGTCGTGTCAGTTAGTTAATTCACCAAGGCATGCGTGTCAAATTGTTGAGACTAGCAACATGGCTAAAGAAAATCTAAATATAGGAGTTGAAACCCCTGTTCAAAAGGAGCCTTTTTGTCCAAAGCAAACCCAGTTTATGCACAACCGACGCCCTTGCTCTTAGAACAGTTTTAAACTATTATAGTATTTTCTATTAAATTGTTTTGTTTTGATTTTTCGATTAAAAATTTAGTTAGAAGTGCTATTGTTTTCATTTTAGTATACCCGAAATTTTTCAGAACATTCAGTGTTTTACGCGTAAACCAGTTGTACAAATTCTAGAGTTCTATGCTTATTGTTAGAATCTCATTACAAAAAGCACAATACCATTATCACGTGTTGTAAAAAAGACAGGTTTTAGTTTAAAAAAAGTAAAATTAGAGCATAGACTAAAAAATCGTTACGGTAAAATTATAGATACAAATAATTTATCACAAGAATTTTATGTAATAATTAATAAATTTGAACTAAAAGATATTATTTGCATCGACGAAACATCTTTAAATGCTTTTTTAATTAAAAAATGTGATTATTCTAAAAAAGGTACAAGGTCTATTATACAAACGAATAATCAAAATGTTTTCAAAAAGTATGCAGGAATTTTTTCTATGACAATTAGTGATATTTTATCTTACACAATTTATTCAGAAGGTGGTATGGATAGTCATAGATTAATCGAATTTTTAAATAAGTTTTTGTTAGAACAAAAAAGTAAATTAATTATTTTAGATAATGCAAGTTGTCATTGAACAAAGAGGTGGTTAAAGATTTAATACAATTGAATAATAACTTATTATATATAATTCCATTTAATCACCGAACACAAGCTATTGAGGGTTTTTTCAATGTGTTAAAAAGTAATTAAAGTGTGTCATACGAAATGAGAATTGTCTTAAAAGCATTAAAATTTTGCGGCATTTTTTAAACCGTGTGTTCTACATCAACAGTCTAATGACTGTCTGATTTTAATGTTTTTAATTAAATAACCTTAAGATTTAAAGTCAAATAAATTTAAAATTTTATAAATAATTTTAAATTATTCAAAATGAGTTTGATCCTGGCTCAGGGTGAACGCTAATAATATGCTTTACACATGCGAGTTGTACGGAATTTTTTCGTAGCGAACGGGTGAGGAGTATGCAATTTCTCAGGTTAATATTTTAAAGTAGAACTTTATAATATTTGAGATAGAAAATCTACCTTTTAGTTTAAGATAAACTGTATCTATCAAAATTTTTTATTTTTTTAGAGCGAGACTATTGTTTTAGTTTGCAGTAATATTAAATAATCAGTTTTCATGAAAAAGCTTAGGAAAAATGCTCAAATTGCTGCAAAGAGTTCTTCAAGAAAAATAACCTTTTGACAAGTTTATTACAGACAGTGTTTGCTTAAAAGGTTTTTCGGCTCCAAGCGTATAAAATGCAATTGTTTGATCATCGTTATGTGTCTAAAGCATTAAAAGATGAGTTTGTATAAGATTAGGTTGTTGGTAGAAATAAAAGTTTACCAAGCCTTTGATCTTTAGTTGGTCTTAGAGGACGTACAGCCACACTGGAACTGAGACAAGGTCCAGGCCATTTTTGGCCAGCAGTGAGGAATATTGGACAATGAACGAAAGTTTGATCCAGCAATATTATGTGAATGATTTTCTTCTATAGCCTGGACTGTAATAGGAAAAGGTAAAGAAGAATTGACGGCTAATTTGGTTGTAAAGTTCTTTCGTTAAAAATGATAATGACGTTATTTAAAGAAGTTTTAGTCCCGGCTAATCTCGTGCCAGCAGCCGCGGTAATACGGGAGGGGCAAGCGTTATCCGTAATTACTGGGCGTATAGAGTCCGTAGATTGTAATTTAAGTTATATATTTAAAATTTAAAGCTCAACTTTAAAAAAAGATAAAATACTGCTTTACTTGAGTTTAATACAGAAAAGCAGAATTTCATGTTAAGGAGTAAATTCCAAAAATACATGGAGGAATATCACTAGCGAAAGCGGCTTTTTAGTATAAACTGACATTGAG
>JADWMI010000473.1 GCA_015767395.1 Bacteroidota bacterium
ATGGAGTTTAATCCTCCATTTATTGATGTTACAACATCACGTGAAGAATATGTTTATATTAAAAAAGAAAACGGCTTATTAGAACAAAAAATGACACGAATGCGCCCAGGAACTGTTGGTATTTGTGCTGCTTTGAAATATAAGTATGATGTAGATGCAATTCCACATGTGTTATGTGGAGGTTTTACCAAAGAAGAAACTGAGTATGTGTTGGTTGATTGTCATTATTTAGGGTTAGACAACATAATGGCTTTGAGAGGAGACGCCATGAAACACGAACCTTATTTTATACCAACACCTGAAGGGAATAATTTCGCAAGTGAGTTAGTGACCCAAATACGTGAATTGAATGAAGGAAAGTATTTGCATAATATTATTGAAACTTCAAATAGGCCGGACTTTTGTATTGGTGTAGCAGGGTACCCTGAAAAGCATTTAGAAGCCCCGAGTTTGGAAACTGATTTGCGTAGATTAAAAGAAAAGGTAGATGCTGGGGCAGATTATGTGGTTACACAAATGTTTTTTGACAATGCAAAATATTTTGATTTTGTTGAAAAAGCAAGAAACATAGGGATTACAGTTCCTATTATTCCAGGAATCAAACCTGTTGCAGTTAAAAGGCATCAACAAATATTACCTCAAATTTTTAGATTGGATATGCCAGAGGAATTGATAGGGGCTATTGAAAGCTGTAGAGACAATAAACAAGTGCGTCAGGTAGGTATTGAGTGGGCGATTCAGCAATCTAAAGATTTGATTGCCAAAGGTGCGCCTGTAGTACATTTTTACTCGATGGGAAAATCAGATAATATCAAAGCGATAGCAAAGGAAGTATTTTAACTAACAATAAGAATCAGTTTTGTTAATACTTTGATAAAGAAAAGTAATAAATGTTGAATTGTTATGGTGAATTAATTGTTTACTTTTGTACTTGAATTATAAATATAATACTAATTAAAAAAATATATTATGGCATTAGAAGTAACAGATGCAACTTTTGACGAAGTGGTTTTAAAATCAGACAAACCAGTAATGGTTGATTTTTGGGCAGCTTGGTGTGGTCCTTGTAGAATGGTTGCTCCAATTATGGATCAATTAACTACAGAGTTCGATGGAAAGGCGGTAATTACAAAGGTAGATGTTGATGCAAATCAAGAGTTTGCTGCAAAATACGGAGTAAGAAATATCCCAACCGTATTGTTGTTTAAAAACGGTGAGGTTGTTGAAAAACAAGTTGGTGTTGCACCAAAGGCAACTTATGCGCAAAAAATAGAAGCGCATTTATAAAATGTGATTTCACATATTTTTTATGGAAGGCCCGACAAATTTGTCGGGCTTTTTCTTTTTAAATAGTATATTTACAATTAGCAAATTATGATCTATGGATAATTTATCAGTAAAACATCTTTCAGAATTACACAACCTTGAGTTGTTGGCAAACCAGGTAGTCGAAGGGTTTATTACAGGTATGCATAAGAGTCCATTTCACGGTTTTTCAGTTGAATTCGCCGAACATAGATTGTATAATACAGGAGAGAGTACACGACATATTGATTGGAAGTTATACGCGAAAACTAAAAAGCTATTTGTAAAACGTTACGAAGAGGAAACTAATTTGCGTTGTCATATTATAATTGATAATTCAGCCTCTATGCATTATCCAATTATTAAAAATCCTACCATTGATAATTTGTCAAAAATTGGATTTTCAGCAATTGCTTCTGCTGCTTTAATGGAAATATTAAAACGACAAAGAGATGCTGTTGGGTTAAGTGTTTATAGTGATGTAAATGAATATTACGCCCCTTCAAAAGGAGGTGATCGCCATAGAAGAATGTTGTTGACACAGCTTGAATCACTATTAAAAGAAAACTCAACTTCAAAAACCGATATTTATAAGGCATTGCATGAAATTTCTGAAAAGGTACACAGAAGGTCCCTTATTTTTTTATTTACCGATATGTTTCAAAATGATAAGGATGAAACAGCTTTATTTGAAGCATTACGTCATTTAAAATACAATAAACATGAGGTGGTTTTGTTTCATACGTACGATGGAAAGTTAGAATTAGACTTTGATTTTGAAAATTCTCCAAAAAAGTTTGTAGATGTTGAAACTGGAGAACAAATTAATTTATATGCTTCGTCGGTTAAAAAACAATATAAAAATGTTGTTGAAAGTTACTTTAAAGAATTGAAATTGAAGTGCATGCAATATAAAATAGATTATGTGCCAGTTGATATAAATAAAGGGTTTAATCAAATCCTAATCTCGTATTTGGTGAGCAGAAAAAAGTTTTTTTAAAAAAAATAAAAAAAGCTTTGTAGATATGAAAAACACTCTTATATTTGC
>JADWMI010000474.1 GCA_015767395.1 Bacteroidota bacterium
TATTTTATTAGAGGCAATTAAACCAAATTTTTGGAGACCTACAATAGACATTGATTTTGGAGGAGGTTTACTGACGAAATTAGATGTTTGGAATGAAGCTAGTAATTCTCAAGTTTTAAGAAGTGTGCAATTTTCTAATAATTCAAAGATTTTGAACTTAGATAAGAATATCAAGCTATCTAATGGTGTAACGATTGAAACCGTATATGACTTACCTTCCGTTAAAGGTCAGATTAAGATAACTTATAAAGTCAATGCTAGTGGGGAAATACTCGTAACAAATGAATTGAAAAATTTAACGAAATCGTTACCACATTTACCGAGATTTGGAAACAATTTTATTATTAATAACGATTATCAAGTTGTCGAATGGTTTGGAAGAGGTCCGTTTGAAAACTACATCGATAGAAATACAGCAGCGTTAGTTGGTATTTACAAATCATCAGTTGAAGATTTATATTTCCCATATATTAGGCCACAAGAAAATGGTTATAAAACGGATGTTCGTTGGGTTTCCTTTAAAAATACTTCAGGACAAGGGATTAAAATTGAAGGGGCTCAATTGTTAGGGTTTAGTACGCACCATCAATACAATGATGATTTTGATACAGGGAAATCTAAACAGCAACGTCATACAACAGATATTAAGAAACGTGATTTTGTAAACATTAATATAGATTATGGACAGTCAGGTGTTGGTGGGGATGATAGTTGGACCTCAAAGGCTTTGCCGCATGAAGAATTTAGGATAAAACCGAACAACTTAAATTATTCTTACAGAATATTACCTGTAAAATAATTAATTAAGATTTATGTGTAGCGTTAGGCAGTGGTTTTCCGAAGTTATAGTTTGAAGATTAATCCATTGCTATGGTATCACGAGCATTGACAATAAATGGAATGGAAAATTATCGGTCCAATTGATGTGTTGTCAAAAAATACAGTGAATTAAAGGTTCTTATTTGGTTTCCCTTTGAAAAGTTCTGTTAAATAAACCTTTAATCCCTTTTTGTTTATAAGATGGACATTGAATTGACAAATAGACTTCCTCTGGTATATCAAAAGAAGTGTGCTAATTTTAGTGCACTTCTTTTGATATAAGATACAGATAGGACAGAACCTAACTTTCTAAAATAGTTTGTTTTAAATTAATGGGAATAAGTAAAATTAATTTGCAGAAATCTATATTTATTAACTTTTATAAGATTTTTTTAAAATAAAATAAAATGAGAAGTTGTAAATTGTTTTTGTTATCTCAATCAAACGGAGTTTGTATCAACACTGCATTCTAAAAATTTAAGATCATTGATAAGTATTAAGAATATTATAACTTCGCTTTAATATGAAACAAACTAAAAAAAAATCACCGATATCTCGAGCCAAATTTTATCGTATGCTTAATCTTGAGGCACCCCATTTCGCCCCTCACTGGCACTTTCATCAAGAAATCTATATCAAATGAACTCATTACATATAGGGGTTTAGTTCAAAAATTGAAAGAAAGGGGCTATGAAGGGTTTTAGTCTTTAGGGAAAAGACACTTGGAGTTGTATATTGATTATATTCATCCTAATGATTAATTTATTTTGAATCAAAAAAAATCGTATAAATTGCCGTAAACATATGTACGGCATATCATTCTAAACTGAACGCGTTTTTAAAAATTTATAGCACGAGGGCCCGGTAAAATTGTTGCTGAAAAATGAGTTTAAGAACTCATAATTTGACGTTGTAAAAAGTTGTGCGATTGAAAAAAAAAGCACCACCCCAAAGAGCAGCACCTAAATTTGCGAATTCATAGCGTTTAAATTCCCACTCAAATATACTAAAATCTTCAATACAAATTAACTGTTGATTAAAATTTGTAAAAAATTAACAGTTTTTTTTTATTTGATAATTAAAATATTTTGATTATTTTTGAATCTGTAGGAGTTAAATCCTACATCTTTTTCATAGCAATTTTCCCATCTAAGCAATTAGATGGGTTTTTTTATGCCTACTAAATTCTTAATCTGACCTTATAAAAAATTGTATAATTGATAAAAAAAAGCACCATTCCAAAGTGCAGTACCAAAATTTTAGAATTGATTTCCTTTTGGAAACAATGACCTTTGAGCATCTTTTTTTAGGTAGCAATAAATTTTTAAATTCCCTTTAAACTGGATGTGAGAGAACCAGTTTTGTCCATAGTAACTAGACATAATGGAACGTGTTGTAGCCAATGCAAAAACAATAATATTTTAACCTGATTTTTTAACTAAAATAGCCTTAAATTGTTACTGTTAATTTCACAACAAAATCATGAAAAAATCAACTAAAGGGGAGACAGTAACTAATGAAACATTAGA
This sequence comes from Bacteroidota bacterium, assembly GCA_015767395.1. The sequence continues at coordinate 2,349 of JADWMI010000474.1, forward strand.
TTCAT
>JADWMI010000132.1 GCA_015767395.1 Bacteroidota bacterium
ACAGGATACAATTCGTTACTTTCTGGATTGTAATTTTCGGGTAATTGCACCCAAATATTTTTTGATTCATTAAAAGTTTTGGAATATATAGAGTCTTTAATTAATGTTGTTTCTAGCTGATTTGATTGCGCTTTTGTAGCGTTGAAATTTGCCACGCAAATTATGAAAGCTAGTATTATGGTTCGCTGTTTTTTCATTTAGTTAGTTTTAGAGGTGTAGTATTTTTTAAAAAAAAAATATTATTTTCATTATAATAATTAATAAATAAAGTGAAGAACATGAAATTCTTCACTTTATAAGATAGGAATGTTTCAATAATATTATTTTTTCAATAAGTTTAAAATTATGATTCCAGTTCTTCCAATTAAGAACGCGATCATACCAAACAGTGGAGATAATATTGCTACTTTTAGACCCCCAGCTAATATAGAAGGAGAAATATCTCCTGCAGCCTCTATGGCGTCAAAAGCCGAAATTAGGCCAAGCATCTGACCTAAAAACCCCCAGACCAATACAAATAAACTAATAGAGCTGACTAGCGTAATTGTTTTTTGTTGTGCTTCTGGTTTAAGAAACCCTCTAATCAGTAATGCTATCATAACAATTAAAAGAAAAAGGGTAGTGTACATGAAAAGCGGTCCGCCTTCATTTAATCTTGAAATAAAAGGGTTGCCAACCAGCGGGATAATACTTTGTAAAACTAATAACATAATAAATAAGATTTTTAAATTAATAATTCAAATGTATTTGTTTATTCAACTAGCAATATATTAATGCGACTTTTAACAAGAAAGTGACTATATTCAACAGGTTAAAAGAGCGCTTTGTATAAAGAAGATTAAAACCTGTAAAAAACAGTATGTTTTTCCAATTCTATCGCTAAATTAAATATACTTTTAATTTTATTTGCAAATTGCACATTATGAATACTAAATATAGTATAATTAAATACACAACCACAATTTTAAGCCATTCAGTTTTTTGGGTGGTTATTTACTTTTTTTACGCCTATTTTTTAGGGTATGGTAGTTCAAATATCAAGTATGTTAATTTGTTTTCCGGGTTTTTAATGCCTGTTACCATATTAATTAGCTACTTTTTAATTTACTATTTAATCCCAAACTACTTACTTACAAAAAGGTATAAATATTTTATTTTATATAGTGTTTACACTTTTATAATTTCAATATATATTATTATTTTATCAATTTTATACGGATTGATTTATTCTGAAGGATATAAAGAAGTTGACACAGCGCCACTAACTAAAACATTGCCATTTATAGTTTTAGGAGTTTATTTTGTAGTGTTGATTGTAGTTTCATTGAGTTTAATTATGCATAATTATAACTCCATTGTAAAAAATGAAAGTTTAAATAGTAAAATTTTAAATACACAATTAGAGCTAAAAGAACAAGAGTTAAAGTTTTTGAAGATGCAGATTCATCCACATTTTTTATTTAATTCTTTGAATACTATTTATGGTTTTGCTTTGAAAAAAGCAGATGAAGCACCGGAAATGATTTTGAAATTATCTAATTTATTAGATTATATTTTATATCAAGTAGAAAAACCAAATGTATTACTTCAGGATGAAGTTAATCATTTATTAGATTATGTGTCTCTTGAAAAAATGCGGTTTCATGACACCTTAGAAGTAAAAATTGAAAAGACAATTGAAAATGAAAACTCCCAAATAGCGCCTATGTTATTAATTCCTTTTGTTGAAAATGCATTTAAACATGGAGCCATTATTAAAGGGAAATTAAAAGTGAATATTTTACTTGAAACTAAAGGGAACCAATTGTTTTTTGAAATTATGAATACGTCAATAAAAGACCATAATTCTGAAAAAGGAATTGGAATAGAAAACATTGAAAAAAGATTAGAAATGCTCTATCCAAGAGTGCACAAAATTGAAATGGAACAAAACGAAAACAATTTTAAAGTACGGTTAGTAATTAGTAACTTAAAAGTATTGAACAATGAGCAAAACGTGTAACTGTATTATTGTTGATGACGAACCAATGGCTCGTGAAATTTTAGAAAACCATTTGCAAAAAATTGAAGCTATAAATGTAGTTGCTACTTGTAAAAATGCCATTGAAGCTTTTAATGAAATCAATTCAACTAAAATAGATTTAATATTTTTAGATATCAATATGCCTGAAATTTCAGGGCTTTCGTTTGCGAAATCTATCAATAAAAATATCAAAGTAATTTTTACAACCGCCTATAGAGAGTATGCAATTGATGGATTTAATTTACAAGCAGTTGATTATTTGCTAAAACCAATTTCTTTTGAACGATTGTTTCAAGCTGTAAATAAATATTTAGGTGAAAATAAAGTGGTAGAGGTGACCAATATCCCTAAAATTACGCCTGAAAAAAACGATTTTATTTTTGTGCGGGCCGACAGGAAAATGGTAAAGATAAATTTTTCAGAAATAACATTTATTGAAAGTTTAAGTGATTATGTAAAAATTCATTTAAACGATAAAACAATTGTTACCCGAGAAACCATTTCTAACATTGAAGCCAAATTACCCAAGTCTAATTTTTTAAGAATACATCGTTCTTATATTATAGCCATTGCAAAAATAGATTCGTTCACTAATGAATTTATTGAAGTTGGTAAAAAAGCAATTCCAATAAGCCGAAGTTATAAGAAAGATGTGCTATTAAGATTGGAAAATGTATAAGTAATATTTCACCTGCTTATTAGAGGAGTTAAATTTACTTTCATATAAATTGACCTTAGTTAATTTGGTCAACCTATAACAGGGATATACATAAATCTAACATCTAATTTCTGATATCTAATATCTAATTTAGTTATCTTTGCTCAAAATTTTTATTTTGACTGAAACCGATTTTATTTTATCAAATTTTGATAGTTCAAAGGCTTTAAATGGAAGTGTAACTTGGAAAACACCAAGCAATATTGCATTGGTGAAATATTGGGGGAAACAGGACCCTCAAATTCCTGAAAACGCATCCATTAGTTTTACGTTAGATGCTTGTTTTACCTTAACAACTTTGGAGTATACAAAATTGGACACTGAGCGGAGTCCAAGTGCAGGTTCACATCATGAGATGCTGAATCAAGTTCAGCATGACGAGTCTGACTTTAATTTTGATATTTATTTTGAAGGTGAAAAGAAAGATGATTTCAAACCTAAAATTGAAACATTCTTTAAAAGAATCGCACAATATGTTCCGTTTTTAAAAGATTTTGAGTTTGTTATAAAATCTCGAAATTCATTTCCGCATAGTAGTGGAATTGCCTCTTCGGCAAGTGGTATGAGTGCTTTGGCATTGTGTATTATGAGTTTGGAAAAAGAAATGAATCCAACTATGCCTGAAGCGTATTTCAATAAAAAAGCATCTTTTTTAGCACGTTTGGGTTCTGGAAGCGCATGTAGAAGTATTGAAGGAGCATTAATTGTTTGGGGAAATCATCATGAAATTAAAGGGAGTTCAAATTTGTTTGGTGTAAAATACCCGTATAAAGTGCACGAAAATTTTAAAAACTATCACGACACTATTTTGTTGGTTGATGAAGGAGAGAAACAAGTTTCAAGTACAGTTGGTCATCAACTAATGTACAATCATCCGTTTGCAAAACAACGCTTTAAGCAGGCAAATGAGCATGTTTCTAAAATTTCAGAAGTTTTACAAAATGGAGACCTAGAGCAATTTATTGCAATTGTTGAAAGTGAAGCGTTGAGTTTACATGCAATGATGATGACAAGCAATCCATATTTCATATTGATGAAACCAAATACTTTGAAAATAATCAATAAAATATGGGAATTTCGAAATGAAACAAATACGAATGTTTGTTTTACTTTAGATGCCGGAGCAAATGTTCATGTGTTATTCCCTGAAAGCGAAAAAGTGAATGTTAACAATTTTATTATAAATGAGTTAATTCAATATTGTCAAGAAAATCATTATATTTGCGACAGAGTTGGAATTGGGGCAAAACAATTATCCAATAAATAAAAGGAATGAAAGGACCACTTTTTTACGCGAAAATTTTACTTTTTGGAGAATATGGAATCATAAAAGATTCAAAAGGGTTGGCAATACCTTACAACACTTATCAAGGAGCATTAAAAAAATCTAATGAATTATCTGATGCTGCACAAAAATCAAATTTAAGTCTTCAAAAATTTTACAATTACATAGTCAATCTTGAAAAACAAGACTTGGTTAGTTTTAGACTCGATGAATTTAAAGCCGATGTTGAGGATGGAATTTATTTTGATTCAAGTATTCCGCAAGGGTATGGAGTAGGAAGTTCAGGTGCCTTGGTCGCCTCGATTTACGACAAATATGCGGATGATAAAATTACAGTTTTAGAGAACTTAACGAGAGCTAAGTTATTGAAGTTGAAACAAATTTTTTCTTTAATGGAATCTTTTTTTCATGGAAAAAGTTCAGGTTTAGATCCTTTAAATTCTTATTTAAGTCTGCCTATACTAATTAATTCAAAAGACAATTTAGAGCCAACCGGAATTCCATCTCAAAAAGAAGGAAAAGGAGCGGTTTTCTTATTAGATTCTGAAATAATTGGTGAAACAGAACCAATGGTTAATATTTTTATGGAAAAAATGAAGAATGAAGGTTTCCGAAAAATGTTAAATGAAGATTTTGCCAAGCATACTGATGCTTGTATTGATGATTTTCTTAATGGAAATTTAAAATCCTTACTTGATAATGTTAAAGAATTATCAAAAGTTGTATTGGTAAACTTTAAGCCAATGATTCCAGCAACATTTCATAATATTTGGAGAAAAGGGATTGATTCTAACCAATATTATTTGAAACTTTGTGGTTCAGGCGGTGGTGGTTATATACTTGGTTTTACTGAAGATTTTGAAAAAACAAAAACAACTTTAAAAGATTATAAACTAGAACTGGTTTATAGGTTTTAATTAAAACAACAACTCATATTAATAAAGTTTAATCTCAAACTTTATATATTTCAAAATGGATTTATTAGAAATCTCAAAAAATAACAGCAAAAAAAATGCACCTTTTTATATAAAAGTATTGAGTTTGTTTTCTGTTGTTAGAGGTTACAATATTCTATTGATTGTGATTGCACAATATTTGGCAGCCATTTTTATTTTTTCGCCACAGAAATCACTAAAACAAGTGCTGTTTGATCCTAATTTGTACTTTATTGTTTTGTCAACAATATGTGTAATTGCCGCGGGTTATATTATTAATAATTTTTATGATGCGGAAACAGATATTATTAACCGTCCGATAAAAGCTAAAATCGATGGATTTGTTGAGAAAAAAACAAAATTGAGAATTTACTTTTTATTAAATTTTTTAGGTGTTTTAATTGGTTCTTTAGTGTCTTGGAGAGCTGCATTGTTTTTTTCGGTCTATATTTTTCTAATTTGGTTTTACTCCCATAAATTGAAAAAATATCCATTAGCCGGTTTATTTTCAGCTGCAATTTTAGCTATTTTACCATTTTTCGCAATTTTTGTGTATTACAAAAATTTTTCTGAAATAATTTTTACCCATGCCGCATTTTTATTTTTCATCTTATTAATTAGAGAATTGATAAAAGACTTGGGAAGAATTAAGGGCGATTTTGCCCAAAATTACCAAACAATTGCTGTGAAATATGGAGAACAATTCACCAAAATATTGATTTCGTTATTGGTTGTTTTAACATTGAACCCTATTTATTTTTTATTAAAGTATCCTGAAATAGGAGGTATGAGATATTATTTTTACGGCACCATTGGGATCTTATTTTTGTTTGTGATCTTGTTGTGGTTTGGTAACAGTAAGCGTAATTATGGCATTCTTCATGTATTGCTTAAATTTTTAATATTAGCGGGTGTATTTAGCTTAGCGTTAATAGATTATTCTGTTATTATTGATAGAATTTTGTTAAAATAAAACGCAAACCGTTAATTGTAAGAGAATAAGAATTACTTTTGCAAAAAATATTAAAAATGAATTCAAGTAGAAACTCGTCGGGAGGACGACACCAAGGAAAAAAGAAACCTCAAAAATCTTCAACGAATAAATTTGAAAGTAAAAGAAAATTTTCAGATAGTTCAAAATCAAAACCTTTCAAAAGAGCTGCAGATTCTGAGGATGCCAATAAGCCTCAAAGATTTGAAAAAAAGAGGTTTGAAACTGATAGAAAAAAGTTAGATGCTACAAGGGTAAAACAAGCGTCAAAGCCAACAAAAGTTTCGAATCCAGAAATTGACGGAATCCGCTTAAATAAATACATCTCAAATGCGGGTATTTGTTCAAGACGTGAAGCAGATGTTTTTATAGCTGCTGGAAATGCAACTGTTAATGGTAAAGTTGTTACCGAAATGGGGCATAAGGTAAAATTAACAGATGAGGTTAGGTTCGACGGAACAACTATTAATCCTGAGAAAAAACGATATGTTTTATTAAACAAGCCAAAGAATTTTATTACCACAATGGATGATGATCGAGGTCGTAAAACGGTGATGGAATTGGTCGCAAATGCTGCCAAAGAACGAATTTATCCGGTTGGGAGATTGGATAGAAATACAACAGGATTGTTGCTTTTTACAAATGATGGTGAATTGGCTAAGAAGCTTACACA
>JADWMI010000028.1:0-2699 GCA_015767395.1 Bacteroidota bacterium
CAATTTTCACGAAGTTATCATTTAAAGCCATAGAAGCATTTGCATCAAATACACTCGTTCTTGGTTCAGAAACGAAATCTTGAGAAACAACACCTTCTTCAGTATAACCTAATACACCTGCTAATTCGTTTTCAGAAGCATCTTTAATTGCTGCTTTTACTTCGGCCCATGATGCACCTTTTTCTAAACGACAAGTTAAATCTACTACAGATACATCAACAGTTGGCACTCTAAAAGCCATACCTGTTAATTTACCGTTTAATTCTGGAATTACTTTTCCTACTGCTTTTGCAGCTCCTGTAGATGCAGGTACGATGTTATTTAATGAAGCACGACCCAATCTGAAATCTTTTCTAGAAGGACCATCAACAGTAAATTGAGTTGCTGTTGCAGCGTGAACTGTAGTCATTAAACCTTCAACAATACCAAATTTATCATTCAATACTTTAGCAATAGGTGCTAAACAGTTTGTAGTACAAGAAGCGTTAGATACAATAGTATCAGCAGCTGTAATGTTTTTGTGGTTTACACCCATTACAAACATTGGTGCATCAGCAGATGGTGCAGAAATTGCAACTTTTTTAGCTCCAGCAGTAATGTGTTTTTGAGCACCTTCTAAATTTGTGAAGATACCTGTACAATCTAATACTACATCAGCTCCTACAGCATCCCATTTCAAATCTTCTGGGTTACGTTCAGCAGTAATTCTAATTGATTTTCCGTTAACAACTAAGTTACCGTCTTTTGTATCAATAGTTCCGTCAAATTGACCGTGAACTGAATCATACTTTAATAAGTAAGCTAAGTGATCTACATCTAATAAATCATTAATTCCTACTACTTCTACATTTGGTCTAGCTACTGCTACTCTAAAAGCAATTCTACCAATTCTACCAAATCCGTTAATTCCAATTTTAATTGTTCCCATGTTTATTCTTATTATTATTAATCAATTTATACTGAAGTAATTTCAGCAACTCTTAGTAATTCTTTATCTATTTCGTTATTTAACTTAATCGCTTTATTTAAGCCGGTAGTAACAATTACGTTATTCATAATACCTACCATAACACCTGAAACTCTGTCTAACAAACATTCAACAGCTGCTACACCTAACCTACTCGCCAATACTCTATCAAAACAACTTGGTGAGCCACCTCTTTGCATATGTCCTAAAACCGATACTCTAATGTCATATGCAGGGTATTTTTCTTTGATATAATCACCCAATTCAAAAACACTTTTTCCGATTTTATCACCTTCCGTAACAACAACAATACTCGATGTTTTTCCTTTATCTCTTCCTTTTGATAAAGACTCTTCTAGTTTATCTAATCCTATTTCCTTTTCAGGAATTAAAATTTCTTCTGCACCAGATCCAATCCCTGTATTCAAAGCTATAAAACCTGCATCACGTCCCATTACTTCAACAAAAAACAATCTGTTGTGAGAACCTGCAGTATCACGTATTTTATCAATAACCTCAACAACCGTATTTAAAGCTGTATCGTAACCAATAGTGAAATCTGTTCCATAAATATCATTATCAATAGTTCCCGGAATTCCTACTACTGGAAAATTAAACTCTTGAATAAATTTTAAACCACCCGTAAAGGTTCCATCACCACCAACAACAACCAACGCACCAACACCGGCTTCCTTTAAATTATTATAAGCCTTCTTCCTACCCTCTTCGGTTTTAAATTCCATTGAACGAGCCGACTTCAAAATAGTACCACCTTTATTAATGATATTACTAACGTGACGACCAGAAAGTACTTCGAAATCCCCTTCAATCAATCCTTCATATCCGCGGTAAACACCAATACATTCTATTCTATAATATGTACAAGCTCTAACAACTGATCGTATTGCCGCATTCATACCTGGAGCATCTCCTCCTGAAGTTAATAATGCAATCTTCTTTATTGGTTCATTCATTCTTTAAAATATTGTTCAAAATTACTTTTTAATGCTTCTTTTTCCTACTATCAAGCCTATTATTCACTAAAACGATTTCGATAATTTCCACCTTATAAAAACCCCTTTTTCAGGTCTTTAAAAGAAAGCCTTTAAAATATTCCAAGCAAAATTACGGAATTAAAATGGGATATAGAAATACCCAATTTCAGGCAACTTCTATTTAGTTAAACTTTAACTTTTAATCAAAAAAAAACCTCATAATTGAGGTTTCTTTTTGATTAAAATATTTATTAGGGAGTTACTTACTTCTGAACTTTAAATATGAATGAATTTAAGGTGTCTAATTCCACATTAATTGTTCCTATTCCATCCTTTACTATTAATGGAAGTGAAACTTTTTGATATAATTCATCTATAACGGTGTAACTACCATCAGAAAGATTCCATTCTTTTATAATTTCAGCAGGAATTTGAAGATCTAAATCATAATTTACCATGTCATCAAAATTTGAAATAATGATTAACTTTTCATTCTTAGACCAACGAACAAATGAAAATATTTTTCGAGTATAATTTTCAACATTTGTTTTATTATGATGATGAATCTCAGCATATTCCCCCATTAAAGCTTCACTGTTTATAGTAAAATTCAATAAACGTTTGTAAAAATCTCTCAATTCTTTTTCGTTTTCAGTAGACTGTCCACCATCAAACTTTTTATCATTTACCCAACGTTGATGTGTTGGAACACCCACATAATCAAATATTGAAGTACG
>JADWMI010000028.1:2799-14857 GCA_015767395.1 Bacteroidota bacterium
CATTTACCCAACGTTGATGTGTTGGAACACCCACATAATCAAATATTGAAGTACGTGTTGGCGAACCAAAACCTGCATTTTCTGCTCCAGGCTCTCCTACTTCTTGTCCGAAATAAATCATAGTTGGAGAAGTACTTATAGTTGCAGAAACCACCATTGCTGGTTTCCCTTTTTCAGCAGAACCTGCAAAATCTGAACTTGCAATACGCTGCTCGTCATGATTTTCTAAAAAGTGTAACATATTATGCTCAATATCCGATTTAGAATCTTGAATTCCTGTAATATGATCTGTCCATCCATGGCCTTGCATAATATGCTTTATAGTATCATATAACGCAACTTTGTCGTACAAATAATCCATTTTTCCATTTCGAATATAATCTCGATATAAATCAGGATTGTAAACTTCTGCTAATAAAAAAGCATTTGGATTTACCGTTTTTATAGATGAATTCATATAACTCCAAAATTCAACTGGCACCATTTCAGCCATATCATATCTAAACCCATCAACTCCTTTTGCAGTCCAATACAAAGCAATGTCCCTAAACTTCACCCAAGAACTTGGCACTTTCTTATCTTTCCAAAATTCAAAATGAACTTTATAATCTTCATGATCAAATCCTTCTGGCAATTCATCAAAATCTTTTCTTCCATCAGGACTTATACCATAATTAATTTTCACCGTTTCATACCAGTCATTTACATTTGGTTGTGACAATCTAGATCCGTTCCCAGTCCATTTCGCAGGGTTTTCATCAAATTTACTATCTGACAATGAGTGTGACTCACCTCCTATAGGCAAATAACCATTTTCCCAATTGGGTACCTTAAATGTTTCTCCCGGATTGTAATAAAAATTATTATCCACATCATATTGTTTGGTTTTATCATCTGTTGCGCCAAAATCTGCTACACCTTCGGGATTTGTTTTTCCTTCATAATTTCTGGCTACATGGTTTGGAACAATATCAATTAAAACTTTCATTCCATTTTTATGCGTTCTTTCAATTAAGGCTTCAAATTCTTCCAGTCTGTTTTCAACATTAACCGCTAAATCTGGATTTACATTGTAATAATCTTTAACAGCATATGGAGAACCTGCTCTACCTTTTACAATATCTGGATCATCATTTGAAATTCCAAACTCAGTATAATTTCTAATCACATCGTGATGCGGCACGCCCGTATACCATATATAAGTTACCCCTAAATCTTTTATTTCTTGAAGTGCTTTCTCTGTAAAATCGTTAAACTTCCCAACGCCGTTTTCCTCAATAGTTCCCCAAGGTTTGTTTGTTGTATTGGTGTTCCCAAACAAACGTGTAAAAACTTGATAAACGACTTCTTTATGCTTTTTATCTACCTTCATACTTTCCTTTTCTTCTACTTTTTCCTGCTTACAACTAGCAAAAATTATTAAGGCTGCGAATATACTATAAATTATATTTTTCATGAATCTTATTTTTTAACAACACTTATTGAAAAACCACCACCCGGAGCTAGTTTCATTTTTAAATTTGATTTATTTGTAACTTCAACTGTTCTAATATTTAAAGACAAAGGATTTTTATCCCAATGTGCATCATTTCCATCTTCATAAATAGTGGCCTCATACGTAGCGTTTTCATCCAAATAATCGAATGAAATATCTAACGTTCTGCCATCTTCATCTGTAATTCCGCCAATAAACCAATTTTCTGAAGTTCTTTCTTTACGTGCTATGGTTACAAAATCTCCAATTTCACCATTTAAAACCTTCGTTTGTTGCCAGTCTACCCCAACATCTTTTATAAATTGAAGTGCTGCTGGATTTGCCTCATAATTTTCAACCAAGTCTGCTGCCATTTGAATTGGGCTGTAAATAACCACATACAAAGCCAATTGTTGTGCCAACGTAGTATTTACCTGATTATCCTCTTTCCATTTATCAAATTTTATATCGAAAATCCCAGGTGTATAATCTACCGGTCCAGCTAACATTCTTGTAAAAGCTACAATTGACAAATGCTCTGGAGGATTCCCTCCATCACTCGACCACGCATTAAATTCCTGCCCTCTCAAACCTTCTCTTGAAATAGTATTGGGATAGGTTCTACGCAATCCTGTTGCTTTAATTGGTTCGTGTGCATTGATCGCTACTTGATATTTTGCAGCCTTAATCACCGCATTGTTATATTGATTTACCATGTATTGCCCGTGGTGGTATTCTCCCTTAGGAATAATTTTACCAACATAACCTGTTTTCACAGCATGAATTCCTAAACTTTGCATCAACGCATACGCAGTATCTTGTTGTTTTTCATACGTTTGTGTAGCCGCCGAAGTTTCGTGATGCATCATAATGTCCACCCCTTTTTCTTTTCCGTAACGTACCACTTCTTTAATGTCGTAATCTGGATAAGGTGTTACAAAATCAAAAACGCCTTCTCTATCTTCAAAACCAATCCAATGCTCCCAACCTGTATTCCAACCTTCAACCAACACGGCTCCAATATTATTTTTTGCTGAAAAATCTATAAATGCTTTGGCGTTTTCAGTAGTTGCTCCATGTCTTCCGTGTGCTTTCCCTTTATCAACCCATTCTCCATTTACGTCTTCCATTCCATAATCCCAACTCGATTTATTCAAGTGCATTTCCCACCAAATTCCTGTGTATTTAGTTGGTTTAAACCACGAAACATCACCCAATTTATTTGGTTCATTTAAATTTACAATTAGCTTAGATTCAATTAAATCTCCATCATTTTCTCCAATTTGTATCGTTCTCCAAGGTGTTTCAAAGGGAATCGTTCTTTCAACTTTATAATCTCTATTTTTTGAACCTACTAAACAACTAACCATTGATAATTTATCAGTATCAATTTTTAAAGTCATTCCTGAATAATCTACCAAACTCGCTTCATGAAAACTCAGATGTAAACCACTTTCTGTTCGCATTGTTACTGGTGTATTTACCGCATTATTTGGAATTGAAGTTTGCGCTAAATTATCATGACCTGCTTTTGACAATGCATCAATTTTGGAAAACTCAGTGGTATTGTACAAATGCTCGTAAATATCCCAATCTCCAGGAATCCACCAGACTTTATGGTCTCCATCTAAATTAAACTGTGTGTTTTCTTCAGTTATAAAAATTTCGGAAAGATTTTCTTGTTCCGGAAATTCGTATCTAAAACCTAAACCATCATCATATACTTTAAAAACAATGTTCAGTTTTCTTTTTAATGCTGAAGTTTCCTGCAATTCAATTTTTAATGAATTGTATGTGTTTTCAACCTCTTTTTGTTCTCCCCAAGACATTTCCCAAACTTCGCTAAAACTTGAAATATCAGCATTTACTATTTCAAAATTTGAAGCCAAAGCAGGCTGCTCTTTTAAGTCGAAACCTAATGTTGAGGTTTTTATTATAGCTTCTGTTTTATACGTAACTTTATACGTTGGTGTTCCGTTTTCAGATAATTTAAATTCAACCAGAACATTGTTATCTGGAGAAGCAATTGTTGTTTTAGATTGTTTTGCACAAGAAAACAACACAATACTTACAAGTACAATACTAATTTTTATATACTTCATTTTTTACTTATTTTCTAATAAAACTATAGAGAATGGCGTATTTAATTTCACCACTCCATTTTGAACTGTAACCTCATTTCTAGAATATGCATCTACTAAAATAGCTCCTTCTTTAAAAGTTGAACCTACACTCAACTCTTTTTTTCCTTCATTTAAATCTAAACCAACAACAACGGCATCTTTATAATTTCCTTTTGAAAAAGTTCTTTTAAAAACATAAGGTGCTTCACTAATCATTTTATGAACTCCTGCTCCAACTGCTGGATGATTCACTCTAAACTTTCCTAATTTTTGGTAATGCACCATTAATTGTTTTGTTTCCTCGTTGTTGGCAATATCTTCCCAATTCATAAACGAACGCAACGTTGCATCTCCTACTGTTCCTTCAATAATTAAATTTCTTGCAGATTCGTCACCATAATAAACTTGAGAAGCACCAGGACTTAACAATAATTTAGTTCCAGCTTCAAAGGTCTTTTTTCTTTCTTTATCAAAAGGTTGTCCGTCATCATGTGATGTTAAATAGTTTAAAACTCCAAATCCTTTTAATTCATTATTTAAAATGGCTGAATATCTTGCAAACAATTCTTCATAACTTTTGGTTTGAGCAGCATTCCATTTAAATTCAAAATTAATAGAGCTTTGAAAAGCATTGTCAAAATAATCGACTTTTTTATCTCCAAAATCATAATATCTTCCACCTGCTATTCCATAATTATAGACTTCAGCAACCGTATAAAAATCATTTTTATCCAGCACTAATTTTGGGTTTTGAGCTTTCCATTCTGCAAAAGCAACATCACACTCCGTTTTAAATTCTTGCCAAACCAATTCATCGGTATGTTTTACAGTATCAGCTCTATAGCCATCAACACCCAATTCTCTAATATAATCTGTCAACCATTTTATAATATAAAATTTAGGCGCTCTTGGATATCCAGTTCTTGCAAAAAATGCATCCAACTCCTTAACTTCTTGTTCATATCGACCTTCAGCCTTCCATTTTTCAACTAAATGCTTTGGAAGCTCCACATTTTCAGTACTGTGGGTTAAAATATCCGGAAGATTTTCAACCAACGTACAATTTACCGTAGAATCATAATCTTGGTGTTTACAAGGTGGACCAGTTCTTACCCAATCTTTACCCCAAACAGGATCTTGATTTGTTACTGGACCAGTATGATTAATTACGCCATCTAAAACAACTCTAATATTATTTTTATGCGCCACTTCAACCAACTTTTTTAAATCGTTCATTGTCCCAAAATTTGGATCTAAAGCCGTCCAATCTTTTGCCCAATAACCGTGATAACCATAGCTAACGCCTGTACCTTCATCAACCCAACCGTGAATTTGCTCAACAACCGGAGTAAACCAAATGGCATTGATTCCTAAATTTGTAAAATAACCTTCTTCAATTTTTTGGGTTATGCCAATAATGTCTCCACCATCAAAACCGCGTAAAATTCCAGTTTCATTTGTTCTATTGAAGTTTACATCATTGTTAGGATTTCCATTGTTAAATTTATCAGTTAATAGAAAATAGATATTTGCTCCTTCCCAAAAAAATGGTTTTTCAATTTTTGTATTTTCCTTTTTTTGTGATTGTTTTTTTTCTGAACAGCTTAGCGTTATAACAAATACAATTGCTAAGATTAAATATTTTTTCATCTGTATTATAATTTGATTTTTATGTCTTTTGTTGAAGTATTATCCAATAAAACTGAAATAACAAGCGTTTTACTTTTTTCATTCCAAGTATATTGATAACCTTTTACTTTCTTCGGTTGCTTTGAAATATTATGAATAATTAGTTGAATTTCTTTTGAAGTAAATATGAAATTATCACCTAATTCTTGCTCAATTTCAATTTCAATACCTTTAGTTGAAACTTCACTTTCAAAAGTCAAAATTTCATACTTCCCTTTTTCAAAAGCATTTGGCGTTTCACCATCGTCGTTGTACAAATCACTTTCGCTTTCTTTCACCTTTTCATCATAATAAAAATGTAAATCGAAATTCTCTAAACTGTACTTGGTGGTATTTTGAATTGTTTTAATCATAGAAATAAAAGCACCTCCACGCACATACGTAGGAATACTTTCTTCAACCAAATCAACTGTCATTGTTTGTCCACCTTCAACCTTTTCATCAGAATAAAAATTGTACCAATTTGAATTTTTCGGAAACGAAATTGTTTGTTCTTTTAATCCTTGCTCAACAACCGGACTTACCAAGAACTCATTACCCCATAAATAGGTTGTATTGTTATTCAACGCTGAAATATTTGTTGCCTCTTCAAAAAATAAAGGTCTCATTAAGGGCAAACCGGTTTGATTGTTTTCAAAAGCCAATGTATAATTATACGGCATTAACTGATAACGTAACTCAATAGCTTTTTTTGCTAGAGCTTTCGTTTTTGATTCTCTAAAAACAGGTTCTGAAGGAACATCTTCCTGTGCATGCGGTCTATAAATTGGTTGAAAAACACCGTATTGTAACCAACGTGTGTATAATTCATCATCTAAATTAGCACCAGCAAATCCACCTAAATCGGAGTGCATATAACCCAAGCCTTGCATTCCCATTTGTAATGCTATCTCGACCTGAGATTGCAATCCTCCCCAAGTTCGATTTACATCTCCTGACCAAGGAATTAATCCGTAGTGTTGAGAACCTGAATAACCTGCTCGCATTAAAATAAACGGACGCTGATTTGGGAAATCTTTTTGATAGCCATCGTATACTAACTTTGCCCAATTATGTCCATAAATATTGTGAACTTCATCCGCGGTTCCTGTGGCGTGTAATAAATCTGATGGATGCACTTCAGGTTCTCCTAAATCACCCCACCAACCAGCAACACCTAAGTCAATATTTTTTTTATAAATATCCCAAAACCATTGTTCGCCTTCAGGTTTAAAAATGTCTATAATTCCTGTGTTTCCAAAATAAAAATCGTAGGTATATGGGTTTCCTTCTTTTGTCAAACCCAAAACATTTTTCTCAACAGCTTCATCCCATTTGCTTGAAGTTGTTAAAATAAAAGGCTCTGTAATTAAAATGGTTTTTACACCTTTTTCATTTAAGTTGGCAATCATTTTTTTAGGATCTGGGAACGAATCTTTATCAAATTCTAAATTCCCCATAGTTCCCATTACCTCTTTTCCAAACCAATACAAATCTAAAATAATTGCATCAACAGGAATTTCTTCTTCTATAAATTTATCAATCGTGTTTTCGGTTTCTTTTTGTGAATGATAGCCAAATCTACTTGAAAAATTACCCATTGCCCAGCGTGGAATTAACGGTTGTTTTCCTGTTAAACCAACATATTGACTTACCAAATCTTTCCAAGAATCACCTGCAACAACTTGATAAACTTTACGTCCGCTAATGGTTTCGTATTGTAGCGAATTGTCTTTTTTACTGTCTAAATCTAAAAAACCAATGGGCGCATTGTCAAAATGAATAGCATACATTCTTGAAGAATATACCAAAGGAATGGTGAAATTCATCAATTCAGAGTGTGTTTCATAGCCGTAATGTGCCTTGTTATACAATTCCAATCTATTACCTCTTCTGTTCATTCCAAGCACTCGTGCACCACCACCATATAAAATTTCTTTAGAAGTTAAATTGAAATCTAACACCTCATGTGTTGCTGTTTTTAAATACCCTTTTCTTTCTGAAACTAAGGGCTTTTCTTTGTAGAAATATGAAATTTGAAACGGACTTTTTGTTATTTCAACTTCAATACCTTCAGTTTTTAAATGGATTGAATTTTCTTTTTTTATAATCTTGAAATTTACAATCTCTGATTTTAAAACAACTGCATGTGAATTTGGCTTCAAGTCTTCTCCATTTGGCACAAATGAAGTTTCGATAATTTTGTTTGAATATGGCTTTATTAGGTAAAAACCATCATTTGTAGTGATTGTAATTTGTGAATTATCCTCACTAAAGTTTACAAATTTTCTATTCTCATTTTGTGAATACCCAATGGTAATCGACAAAATAAAAATCAATACTGATAATTTAAAAAGTTTCATTTTTTATTTTTTTAATAAAAACTCCACAGGGATTTGAAAACGTTGATTCCAAGAATTCTCAGAATGATCGTGACCTTCAAATTTTAAGTTTTTTGAATTTGTATCATTATAGCCTTTCAATTCCAACAACTCTTCAACTCTGTATTGAAATGGCAAATAAAATTTATCCAAAGTCTCCGTGCCATAATCAAAGTATATTTTATGCGACTTAGGCGATGGCAAATTTTGTGACATATACTCAAAAAAAGCTTCAGGTATCGGATTGTTTTCAAAAGGCATAATTCCAGGCCAATGCGTAGATAAGCAAGCTGCACCACCAAATACTTTTGGATATTCGCAAATAGCATACATGGAAATTAAACCTCCCATACTTGAACCTGAAACAAATGTATTTTCAGCATTGGTATGTACCGAGAAATTTGCATCTATAAATGGTTTTACTTCTTCTACAATAAACTTCAAATAATTATCTGATTCCATGCCATTTCTAAACAAATCTGGATTTTTGTTTGAAATTGAATCTAAAAAAGTTTTAGGCAATAAATCGAAAGGTTTTTTAGGACAGTAATCGGACCAGCGAATATCAGAATGATTCCACATGGCTACTACAATGGTATTTTTAATTTTTTCAGCAGCAATTAAATCGCTCATAATTTCATCAACTTTCCATTCTTGTTTGTTCCAAGTCGAATTTGCATCAAACAACATTTGTCCATCGTGCATATACAATACTGCATATTTTTCGTTTTCAGAATAATTGTTTGGCAACCAAATATCAACAGTTCTTGGACGTACATTCTGTGAAGGAAAACTATCAATTCTTTTAATCGCTCCAGAAGCTAATTCACCTGAATAATCTTCCATCTCTATTAGCACAGAAGTTTCCTCTTTTTTTTCTTTGACATCTTTGCAAGAAAAAAACGTTATACCTATTACAATAACAATCAAGTATTTAAAAGCTCTCATCTCGTTATAATTTTGTAGTTAGTATGGTAATCCCTTTTGAATTTAATTTTAATGTTTCATTCCAAATAAAATCTTTTCCTGAAACAATATTTCTAACCTTTTTTCCCTTTAAATTAATTTCATTAAAACGAGAAAGATCTAATTTATATTCTTCTTCATTTTTATTTAAAACTACAGTTACAATTTCATCATCTTTAATTCTGAATAAAACATAAACCCCATCTTCAGGTGCAAAATGCACTGTTTTACCGCTATGAATTGCTTCGCTATTTTTACGGTAATTCAACACTTTTTTCAAAAAATATTGCATTTCCTTTTGATCTTTTGACAAGCCTTTACCTGTAAATGCATTTACTTTATCACCTTTCCAACCACCTGGGAAATCGGTTCTAATTAAACCGTGATCACCAGGTTTTGCAGTATCATTCATTAAAATTTCAGTTCCATAATAAATTTGTGTAATACGAGGTAGTGCCAACATATAACCCAATCCCATTTTAGTATTTGCTACATTTTCATTTAGCTGCGTATAAAACCTACTCATATCATGATTATCCGGAAAAACCATAATACCATTTGGGTTTGCATAGGCAAAATCATTTGCCAAACCCTCGTACATTTTAACAAAACCTTTATCCCAAGATTCCTCTTCATTTAAGGCATCAACTATTGCTCTTTGCATTGGAAAATCCATTGTTGAAGATAAATTGGACTCGTAACCATCTTTGTTATTAGATCCCTGTTGCCAATATGCAACCAACAGCGGATTTAAACTCCACTCTTCTCCAACAATGCTAAAATTTGGGTATTCATTCATAATAGCTCCAGCCCATTTACTCATAAAATCTTTGTCTGGATATGGATATGTATCCTGTCGAATACCTCCTAAATCTAATGTTTCAACCCACCACAAACTATTTTGAATCAAGTACGTTGCCAACTGCTGATTTTTTTGATTTAAATCGGGCATCGTTTCAACAAACCAGCCTTCACTCATTAAATCTTTGTCTTTTTTAGAAGCATAACTATCTTGATTTACGGTTCTACGATGATTGGTAACGACTAACTTACCTTCTAAAAATTCTTGCTGAAAATTCACCCAATCTTTTGCTGGTAAATCTTTCATCCACCAATGCTCCAAACCAATATGATTCGCAACTTGATCCATTATTAGTTTAATTCCTTTTTCTTTGGCTTTAACAGACAAATCTACATACTCATCTAAAGTTCCAAAACGTGGATCAACTTTATAAAAATCAGTCATTGCATACCCATGATACGAACTTCTTTTCATATCATTAATCAGCAAAGGGGTAGGCCAAATTGCGGTAAAACCCATTTCACTTATATAATCAATATGATTTGTGATACCTGTAATATCACCTCCATGACGTGCGTAATCATCTTTTCTATTTATTCCCTGCTCGTTTAAACCTTTAACAACATCATTTGATTTGTCTCCATTTGCAAAACGATCTGGTGTAATTAAGTAAATAGCATCTGAACTGTTAAAGCCTTCCCGTAAACTTGAATTTTGTTTACGTTCTTTTAATTCATATTCATATGAAAAGTTGTTTCGTTTTCCTTTTTTTGAAAAATTGATTGAAAATTTTCCTGCTTCGGCTTTCGATAAATCTAAATTTATAAATAAATAATTTTTGTTTTCTGTACGAACAATATTTTTTAATGAAATTGTTGAATTATCAATTGATGGCGTGTATTCTGAAATATCATCTCCATAAATCATCAATTCTAACTGATTATTTTTCATTCCCACCCACCAATTTGGTGGTTCTATTCGTTCAATTTTTTGGGCTTGTGCCATAAGAGTTGCAAAAAATAGGATGATAATAAAACTATTTGTTTTCATTTTTTTATGTTTTGAAAAGCTTCAATATTTTTTCAAAACCGCTTATAAATCTTAAAAAACACATAATAAACGGTTTTTAAATTTAAACTGTAATTTGTTGGTTTGAAGGAATTAAAATTTCTTTGTTATTTACAGATAATTTCAATTCTCTTTCGGATTCATTAAAGAATTTACACTCCGTTTTACTGATATAAACCTTTAGAATATTTTCTCTAAAATTAATGGTGAAGGAGTACGATTTCCATTCATCAGGAATTTGTGGTTTGAAGTTTAAAATACCATCTTCCCAAACACGCATTCCTCCAAAACCCTGTACTACAGACATCCAGGTTCCAGCCATACTTGTAATGTGGCAACCTTCATGAACTTCATGATTGTAATCATCTAAATCCAATCTCGCGGTTCGTAAATATTGTTCGTATGCTTTTGGCATTCTATCAATTGAAGCTGCTAAAACCGAATGAACACATGGTGACAATGATGATTCATGAACTGTTATTGGCTCATAAAAATCAAAATGACGTTCTAATTCTTCTTTACTAAATTTGTTTTCAAAAAAGAACATGCATTGCAAAACATCGGCTTGTTTGATATAACACGAACGTAAAATACGATCCCAAGACCATTTTTGATTGATAGGCCTTTCTGATTTTGGCAAATCTGATACAGGAATAATTTCTTTATCTAAAAATCCATCTTGTTGCAAGTATACATTTTTTCCTTCATCAAATGGAAAATACATGTTATCCGCTACTTCTAGCCATTTATAGGTTTCTTCAGCAGTTAAATTTGCTTTGCTAACTACACGCTCAAAATCATCTGCATATTCGTGTTTTACTCTATTTAAACAATCAACTGTATATTCAATACACCATTTTGCTAAATAGTTGGTGTAATAATTGTTATTTACGTTGTTCTCATATTCATTAGGACCTGTAACGCCTAATATCACATATTTATTTTTTGCTGCCGAAAAATTGGCGCGCTGATGCCAAAAACGTGCAATGGCAATCATAACTTCCAATCCGTTCTTTGGAACGTATTCAAAATCTTGTGTAAAGTTTACATAGTTATAGATGCCATAAACCATAGCACCATTTCTATGAATTTCTTCAAAAGTAATTTCCCATTCATTATGACATTCTTCACCATTCATAGTAACCATTGGATACAAAGCTGCGCCATTTTTAAATCCTAGTTTTGTAGCATTTTCAATGGCTTTATCCAATTGATTGTAACGATATAACAACAAGTTTTTAGCCACACTTGCATTTTTTGTAGCCATATAGAATGGTATGCAGTAAGCTTCTGTATCCCAATAGGTACTTCCACCATATTTTTCACCTGTAAATCCTTTAGGTCCAATATTCAATCGCGCATCGGTTCCCATATAGGTTTGATTTAATTGAAAAATATTAAATCTAATTCCTTGTTGCGCTTTTACGTCGCCTTCAATTACAATATCTGCAGTTTTCCATATTTCGGACCAAGCTTCAATTTGTGTTTGTATCAATGTATTAAACCCAAGATCTTTCGCTTGGTTAACATTTTTTATAGCAGCTTCGATTAATTCATCGTTTTCATAATTTAATGA
>JADWMI010000028.1:14957-16099 GCA_015767395.1 Bacteroidota bacterium
TTGGTATCTTCGTTCATAATACCGGCATCTAAATAAGGCGAAAAAGTAATTTCACCTGAAAAATTTACTGCTTTCACATGGTATTCAATAGCTCCTACTTCATTGTATTTTACACTTATAAAACGTTTTGTAGACACTTCTATTTCTTCGCCAGTTCTAAGTATTGCATTGAAAGAGCGGCTTAACCAACCTTCCTTCATATTCAATGTTCGTTTGAAGTTCGAAATTTTACAAGCATTTAAATCAAAACTAGTTTCATTTACTTGAATGTGTATTCCAATCCAGTTCGGTGCATTTAACACTTTTGCAAAATACTCTGGATATCCATTTTTCCACCAACCCACTCTGGTTTTATCTGGGTAATAAATTCCGCCTATATAACTTCCTTGAAAAGTTTTACCACTGTAATCTTCTTCAAAATTGGCACGTTGCCCCATTGATCCATTTCCAATACTAAACAGACTTTCAGATGCTTCAACATTTTCAGCATCAAATCCATCTTCAATAATTGACCACTCGTTTGGTATAATATAGTTCTTGTTCATTTTCTTAATTCATTATATTTTTTAAAAACTCAGGTGTAAAACCTGAGGTATCTGCTAGTACATAGGTTGCTTCTTTCAATAATTCAGCATCACCGATTCCAATACTTACCATATTTGCAGCATTTGCAGCTTCAACACCTGCAATAGCATCCTCAACCACTATACAATTTTCGGGTTTCATTTTCAGTTTTTGCGCGCCAATTAAAAAGACTTCAGGATCTGGTTTTGCTTTTGAAACATCGTTTCCATCAACCAGCGCTGTAAACCTATTTAGAAGTCCTACTTTTTCTAAAATTAACGGAGCGTTTTTACTAGCTGAACCCAATGCGTATTTTATGTTGTTGGTATCTAAATAATTTAGTAATTCATTAATTCCCGGCAAAATTTCTTCGTCAGTCATTTTATTTACATAACCTAAATACTCCGTATTTTTAGCAACCAATAAAGTTTGTTTTTGTGCTGCTGAAATTGTTACATTTCCAATATTTAACAAAATCTCAAGGGATCTAACTCTACTAACTCCTTTTAATAATTCATTGTGTTCTATTGTAAATTCAAAATCCAATGAATTTGCTAAATTCCTCCAGGCTAAAAAGT
>JADWMI010000475.1 GCA_015767395.1 Bacteroidota bacterium
GCCTAGTGTTGCTTGTGTTTTTGGGGCTTGTGCCATTTTTGGCGATACTTACGATTATTTTTTTAGGATTTATTATTTTTTTCTTTTATGGAAAAAAAACAGCAAGAACAGGGATTTTGAGAAAGTATGGTCACAGGCCTGCGCTTTACCTTTTATATAAAAAGAAAAACAAAGAAAAGCGAAAAGGAGACGTAGACATCTCACCATCATTTTTAGATGGCGAGTTAGTTTCTGAAGCCGGTGTTGTTGTCCCTCTGCTTGGAAATGAAAGGTCTCCGGAAATGTTGGTTGAAATAGGGGCAGCATTAAATGCAAAAGAAAAAATACAGGTAATTAACCTTACAGAAGTCCCAAATCAAACTTTTTTAGAGGCGCTAGCAGATGAAAACCCTAAAATTAATTCTTTAGAAAGAAGATTGTCGAGATTATCGAATTCGCAACAAATCGATATTGATTTTGAAGCCGTTGTAACACATAACATGTCTGATACAATTCATGAATTAAGCGATCAAACTAATTGTGACTGGTTGGTTGTTGGTTGGAACGGAAGGGCAAGAACAGGAATTCTTGTAAGTAACCCAATAGGTTGGCTGTTAACACATATTAATTCTAACTTTGCATTATTTAAAGACAATGGTGTGCGCTATATAGGTCGCGTTCTTATTGCTTTAAGGCCAGGAAGAAATGATGAAAATTTTATTAAAATAGCTGATAGAATTTGTGAATTTTATAATGCTTCGTTTTCATTATTGCGTGTAGTTTCTGAAGATGAGAGTAAAGAATCAATTTTAGAAATTGAAAACACATCAAAACAATTATTGCAATTTGCAAAGGCTAAAAATAATGTTGTTATTTTAAAATCTGACGATTCAATTGAGGCTATATCAAAAGCATCAGCAGATTATGACTTACTTATTTTAGGCACACCCCAAAAAGACAATTGGCTTAGTGTTCTTTTTGGAACCGGTAAAGATAAATACACTGAAAAATCTGCCTGCTCCGTATTGAGACTAACAATTAAAGACGAATAATTTTTCGTTAATTTGGTTTGCACTATAATTATATTAATTTTATTGAATGTTAGAATTAGCAGGAATCATCATATTAGGCATTTTAGCTCAATGGGTTGCATGGCGCTTGAAAATCCCAGCTATACTGCCTTTAATTCTTATAGGGCTTTTGGTTGGCCCGATAGCGGCCGAGTTCTTATCAGAAGACGGAACCAAATGGATAGAACCTATCTGGAATGGCAGTGAGGGTTTGTTTCCAGACGAAAGTCTTTTTTATTTTGTTTCTCTCGCCATTAGTATCATATTGTTCGAAGGAGGTCTTACTTTAAGAATGGGCGAAATAAAAAATGTTGGCCCCATTATAACTAAACTTATTACTATTGGTGTTATGGTTACGTTTATTGGTGCGGCTATAACGGCACATTTGGTCTTTTACTTGAGCTGGGAAATCTCCTTTTTGTTTTCAGCACTTATTATAGTTACTGGACCAACCGTAATCACGCCTATTTTAAGAAATATTCCCCTAAAGAAAGACGTGTCGGCGGTTTTAAAATGGGAAGGTATTTTAATTGATCCTATTGGTGCCTTAGTTGCTGTACTTGTATTTGAATTTATAAGCGTAGAAGGTGGTGGCGAGTTTACCAAAACAGCACTTATCGAATTTGGAAAAATCGTTTTATTTGGCTCCACGTTTGGCTTTACATTTGCGCATGCGCTTAATTTCTCAATCAATAGAAAGTGGATTCCTCATTATTTACTAAATGTTTTCGCTTTAGCATCTGTGCTTGGGGTTTTTGTCCTTTCGGATAATTTTGCCCATGAATCAGGTCTTTTAGCGGTTGTTGTTATGGGAATGGTTTTAGGGAACTCGAACTCCCCATATTTAAAAGAATTGCTATATTTTAAAGAATCGTTAAGCGTACTTTTAATATCCATACTTTTCATTTTGCTGGCTGCAAATATAAATATGGAGGAGTTGTTGTTAATTTATAATTGGAACGCGGCCATTCTTTTTGCTATTGTGATTTTTTTAATAAGACCGATAGGTGTTTTTTTAAGCACCCGAGGTTCAACCTTAAAGTTAAATGAGAAACTTTTTATAAGCTGGGTTGGTCCGCGAGGAATAGTTGCTGCCGGCATTGCCTCATTATTTGGTTTAAAACTTGCCAAAGATGGTGTCGCTGGAGCCGAATACATCACGCCTTTAGTATTTATGATTGTTCTCGGAACAGTTTTATTAAACGCTACCACAGCACGAATGTTTGCAAAAATTGTCGGTGTATTTTTAAAAAAATCAGAAGGCATTTTAATTATTGGAGCATCAAGTGTTTCTCG
>JADWMI010000476.1 GCA_015767395.1 Bacteroidota bacterium
GCTGATAACTATAAGGTTCCAAGAATTGGTTTCGTTAATAAAATGGACCGTCAAGGATCAAACTTTTTAGGTGTTTGTCAACAAGTTAAAGAAATGTTAGGTTCTAATGCAGTGCCTATCGTTATTAATATTGGTGATGAAGAAAATTTTAGAGGTATTGTAGATTTAGTAAAGAACCGTGCGATTATATTTCACGATCATACTATGGGTGCTACTTTTGATATTGTAGACATTCCAGAAGAACTAAAAGAAGAAGCTAAAGAATTACGTGGTAAATTGATTGAAGAAGTAGCTGCGTATGATGAAAATCTTTTAGAAAAATATATGGAAGATGAAGATTCTATTACTGAAGATGAGGTGCATGCTGCGCTTCGTGCTGCTGTAATGGATATGTCAATTATTCCTATGGTTTGTGGTTCTGCTTTTAAAAATAAAGGTGTTCAGTTCTTATTAGATGCTGTTTGTCGTTATTTGCCTTCACCAACTGATAAAGAAGGTGTAATTGGTGTGAACCCAAAAACAGAAGAAGAAGAAATTCGTAAACCAGATGTAAAGGAGCCGTTTGCTGCTTTAGCTTTTAAAATTGCTACTGATCCTTTTGTAGGTCGTTTAGCATTCTTTAGAGCATATTCTGGTCGTTTAGATGCAGGTTCATATATATTGAATACGCGTTCTGGTAAAAAAGAACGTATTTCTCGTATTTACCAAATGCATGCGAACAAACAAAATGCGATTCCTTATATAGAAGCTGGAGATATTGGTGCAGGTGTTGGATTTAAAGACATTAGAACTGGAGATACTATGTGTGCTGAAAAGCATCCAATTGTATTAGAATCTATGGATTTTCCAGATCCAGTAATTGGTATTGCTGTTGAGCCTAAAACAAAGGCTGATGTTGATAAATTAGGAATGGCTTTAAGTAAGTTAGCTGAGGAAGATCCTACATTTACTGCTAAAACGGATGAAGCTTCTGGACAAACAATTATTTCAGGAATGGGTGAGTTACACTTAGAAATTATTGTAGATCGTTTAAAGCGTGAATTTAAAGTTGAAGTAAACGAAGGTCAGCCACAAGTTGAATATAAAGAGGCGATTACGGCAGAAGCTGATCACCGTGAGGTTTATAAGAAACAATCTGGTGGACGTGGTAAATTTGCAGATATCAAATTTATTATGGAGCCTGTAGCAGAAGGTGAAACTGGTTTAATCTTTGAAAATAAGATTAAAGGTGGTAATGTACCTAAAGAATTTGTTCCTTCAATTGAAAAAGGGTTTAAAATGGCTATGAAAAATGGTCCTTTAGCTGGTTTTGAAATGGATAGTATGAAGATAACTTTATATGATGGTTCTTTTCACGCAGTAGATTCGGATGCATTATCGTTTGAATTAGCAGCTAAAATGGGATATAAAGTGGCGGCTAAATTAGCCAAATCTGTAATTCTTGAGCCAATTATGAAAATTGATGTAGTGACTCCTGAAGTAAATATGGGAGACATTGTAGGTGATTTAAATAGAAGAAGAGGTCAAGTAACTGCAATGGATGACAGGTCTGGATCGAAGGTTGTAAAAGCAACGGTTCCTTTATCAGAAATGTTTGGTTATGTTACAACATTAAGAACATTATCATCAGGTAGAGCAACCTCATCAATGGAATTTTCTCATTACGAGGCAACTCCAAGCAATATTGCAGAAGAAGTTATAGCAAAAGCAAAGGGATAATCTCTAAATTATAAACGATATGAGTCAAAAAATTAGAATAAAATTAAAATCGTACGATTACAATTTAGTAGATAAATCTGCTGAGAAAATCGTTAAAACGGTAAAAAGTACTGGGGCAGTTGTTAACGGACCAATTCCATTACCAACTCATAAAAAGATTTTCACAGTATTGCGTTCTCCGCACGTAAACAAAAAATCTAGAGAACAATTTCAATTAAGTGCATACAAAAGATTGTTAGACATTTATAGTTCATCATCAAAAACTATTGATGCTTTAATGAAGTTGGAATTACCTAGTGGAGTAGAAGTAGAAATAAAAGTATAAGTACTTTAATTAAGTCGAAAGGAAACTTTTGATTACATGTCCGGAGCGATTGACGAAGGAAAAACGGAAAGAAAATAAATTCAGGGTTGAATTATTTTCAACCCTGTTTTGCTGAAATAAAAATAAATAATAATTAAATTAAATTAAAATGTCTGGGTTAATAGGAAGAAAAATCGGAATGACCAGCTTATTTGATGCTAACGGGAAGAACATTCCTTGTACGGTAATCGAAGCAGGTCCATGCGTTGTCACCCAAGTCAGAACCGAAGAAGTAGATGGGTATACTGCCCTTCAACTTG
>JADWMI010000477.1 GCA_015767395.1 Bacteroidota bacterium
CTACTCAAATAATCATCAATTCCAACATAATCAACTTCTAAATCATTTTCTCCCCTATCAAATAACACTAGCGGTACTCCTTTAGATTTTATTTTTTTATAATATTTCAAATCTGTTGTTTCATTCGCCATGGACGCTATAATTCCATCAACCTGCGTATAAAGCAAAGCATCAATACTGCTACATTCTTTTTTATAAGATTCATAAGACTGAGCTATTATTATATTGTATCCTTTTTCACTTAATACTTCTTCAATATTTTCAACTACAGATGAAAAAAAGCTACTATTATTCCTTGGAATTATCACACCTATTAAATTGCTCTTTCCCTTTCTTAAAGCACTAGCCAAATGATTCGGTTGATAATTCAAGTTTTCAGCTACTTGCCTTACCGATATTTTTGTCTTATCGCTAATTCTAGGATGGTCATTTAACGCTTTAGAAACTGCAGAAGGTGTTAAACCCAAAACATTGGCAATATCTTTTATTGTTGTTTTTTTTTTGTTTTTCAATTTTTTTTATATATTTGTTCCATCGATTGAACAAAAGTAATGTCTTTTATCGAGATATCAAAGCGTTAATATCGATTAATAGTAGGCTAATTGCTGTTTTAAGCAATAAAAGCCTTTATTTTTAAAAAAGTGTTCAATCGATTGAACTAACTAAAAATCATCTTAAAATAGATAAAAATGAAATACATAGTTTGCGAAAAACCAGGTGAATTTCTTATCAAAGAAAAAGAAGCACCAGTAAGAAAAGAAAATGAAGCTTTATTACAAGTTAATAAAGTTGGAGTGTGCGGAACCGATTTACACGCATATGGTGGAAATCAGGCATTTTTTACATATCCAAGAATTTTAGGACATGAGTTAGCTACTGAGATTTTAGAAATTGGAGAAAATGAGAGAGGCTTAAAAGCTGGAGATAAGGTGGTAGTAATGCCTTATATTAGTTGTGGAAAATGTGTTTCTTGTAGAAATGGAAAAACAAACTGTTGTACAAATATTAGTGTTTTAGGAGTTCATTCTGATGGAGGAATGCAAGAGCAAATAACTGTTCCTGCAGATATTTTACTACCTGCAAACAACTTATCAGATGACCAAATGGCCATTGTAGAGTGTTTAGCTATTGGTGCACACGCGGTAAGAAGAGCTGCTGTAAAAAAAGGAGAATATGTTGTAGTTATTGGATGTGGTCCAATCGGAATTGGAACGATGAAATTGGCTCAAATTGATGGCGCTAAAGTAATAGCTGTTGATATGAATGAAAATCGATTAAAATATGCCAAAGAGCAAATTGGAGTTGATTTTGTAGTAAATGCAAGCGACAACCCTGTTGAAAGAATTGCCGAAATTACAAATGGTGATTTAGCACAAGTTGTTATTGATGCTTCTGGACATAAAGGGGCTATTGAAATGGGACCTGATTATATGTCTCACGGTGGTAGATTTGTACTGGTTGGCTTGTCTAAAGGCGAACTAACATTTACACACCCAAAAATTCACGCAAAAGAAACTACTTTAATGTGTAGTAGAAATGCAACTACTGAAGATTTCGAAAAAGTAATTAGTGTTTTAGATCAGTTTCCAACAGATTCATTTATCACTCATAGAATTCCATATACTGAAATGATTCAGAATTTTGACAGCTGGTTAAATCCTGAAACTGGTGTTATTAAAGCTACTGTAGACTTTAAATTATAAAATCTTAAACGAAAATGAAAAAAGTAGTAACATTTGGTGAAATCATGTTGAGATTAGCACCTCAAGGATTTTTAAGATTTTCACAAGCCAACAATTTTGATGTTGTTTATGGAGGTGGAGAATCTAATGTAGCAGTTTCTTTAGCCAATTTTGGTGTTCCTGTAGATTTTGTAACGCGTTTACCAAAAAATGATATTGGTGAATGTGCGATGATGGAAATGCGCAAAAGAGGCGTTGGGGTTGATAAAATTGTGTACGGAGGGGATCGTTTAGGGATCTACTTTTTAGAAACTGGTGCAGTTTCAAGAGGAAGTAAAGTTGTTTATGATAGAGCCCATTCTTCCATTTCAGAAATTGAATCTGGAATGATTAATTGGGAAGCCGTTTTTGAAGGAGTTGAATGGTTCCATTGGACAGGCATTACCCCTGCAATTTCACAAGGTGCTGCTGATGTTTGCTTAGAAGCTTTACAAGCAGCAAGCAGATTAGGAATCACAATTTCTACCGATTTAAATTATAGGGCAAAACTTTGGAATTACGGAGGAGATAGAGAAGCAATTATGACTGAGCTTACCTCCTACTGTGATGTTATTTTAGGAAATGAAGAAGATGCTGAAAAACATTTCAATATTAAACCCGA
>JADWMI010000478.1 GCA_015767395.1 Bacteroidota bacterium
CAGATGGATCTTCAGATTCAATCAAATTGAACCATACTTATAATGCAAGTCAAATAACTTGGTTTAATGAAGGTTCTGCTTTGAACTTAATTAAAAAGGAAAACGCAAAGTAGGTTTTGATTATTTCTTAATTAAAATTAATAAAAAGAGATACATTTTGTATCTCTTTTTATTTTTGAAATTTTAAAATAAATAGGCTTTAATCTTCTGTTTATTAGCTAGAAAGATATGGAAAAGACATAAAACAATTAATTTCCCAACGTTTTCGCAAATTATTCTATTATTTTCATAATTTTTTGTAACTTTTTAAACTAGTTTTGAATGAGTTTAAATGTGTTAAGATGACTTAATCTCATTGATTTATAACAAAACTTTAAGCAATAAATTAAGAAAAAATAATTTTAGTAGGATTTTATGAAGGCACTTTTTTATACAAAAGAATTTCCACCTTATGTTTATGGCGGGGCAGGAGTTGTTGTAGAATATTTAGCAACGGAATTAGAAAAATTAATGGAAATTGATATTAAGTGTTTTGGTGATCAAGAGACATCCTCTGGAAATATGACCGTTAAAGGCTTTCCATATAATGATCCAATTTTTGAAAAATCAGATGATAAGCTAAAAGCCGTATTTAATAGCTTAAGCACTTGTCTTCATATGAATGCTGAAGTTCTTGACGCAGACGTGGTTCATTGCCATACTTGGTATGCTCAATTTGCTGGCATTGTTGCAAAATTATGTTATGGTGTTCCATTGGTAGTTACAACGCACTCTTTAGAGCCCTTGAGACCTTGGAAGAAAGAACAGTTAGGTCATGGATATGAGGCCTCTTCATGGATTGAAAAAACAGCGATTGAAATGGCAGATGCCGTTATTGCGGTTTCAAAAGAAACGAAAGAAGATGTCTTAAAATATTTTAATGTTGATGAGGATAAAGTAAAAGTAATTTACAATGGAATAAATTTAAGGGAATATGTTGTTACAAATGAGACATCAACTCTAGAAAGATATGGCATAGATAAATCAAAACCATATGTGCTTTTTGTAGGTAGAATAACCAGACAAAAAGGAATTATACATTTGGTAAATGCAATAAAATATATTGATCCTGAAACCCAAATTATTTTATGTGCTGGAGCTCCCGACACACCTGATATTGCCAAAGAAATGGAAGATAGTGTTAACGAAGTTAAAAAAACGAGAGATAACGTTATTTGGATCGATGAAATGTTGGATAAAAAGGAAGTAATACAATTGTATTCTCATGCTGACGTTTTTTGTTGTCCATCAATTTATGAGCCTTTTGGAATCATCAATATTGAAGCTATGGCTTGTGAAACGGCTGTTGTTGCAAGTGCAGTTGGTGGAATCAAAGAAGTTGTAGTAGAAGGTGAAACAGGATTGTTAATCAATTTAGAACAACAAGATGTAGCTCCTTTTGAGCCTATTAATCCAGAAAAGTTTTCAAAAGATCTAGCCAATGGCGTTAATAAATTAATTAACAACAAAGAATTAAAAGACAAAATGGCGAAAAATGGAAGAAAAAGAGTAGAAGATCATTTTGATTGGACAGCCATTGCAAAACAAGTTGAAGGCTTGTATAAATCTTTAATTTAGAATAAAATTAGTATTGAAATAGATAATTTAAAATCAACTTAAACAAACCGTTAAATAAAATAATTATGAGAGGAAGCAAAGTTTTAGCTATAATATTAGGAGGAGGACAAGGATCAAGATTGCACCCTTTAACAGAAACAAGATCTAAACCTGCAGTACCTATAGCAGGAAAATATAGATTGGTTGATATTCCAATTTCAAATTGTATCAATTCAAACATCAAAAGAATGTTTGTACTTACGCAATTCAATTCAGCTTCATTAAACCGTCATATTAAAGATACCTATCATTTTAGTTTCTTTAGCTCTGCTTTTGTTGATGTTTTGGCAGCGGAACAAACTCCTGGGAATAGCAAATGGTTTCAAGGAACTGCCGATGCTGTTAGACAAAGTATGCATCATTTTTTAAGACATGACTTTGACCACGCTTTAATTTTATCAGGAGATCAATTGTACCAAATGGATTACGATGAAATGATCCAGAAACATATAGAGAGCGATGCTAAAATTTCAATTGCTACAATTCCAGTGAATGCAAAGGATGCTACTTCATTTGGAATATTAAAGACAAATGAAAAGAATGATATTACCTCTTTTATTGAAAAACCAGCAGAAGAACTATTGCCAGATTGGACTTCAGAAGTAAGTCCACAAATGAAAAATGAAGGCAGAAATTATTTGGCTTCGATGGGTATTTATGTATTTAACAGAGACTTGTTAGTTGAAT
>JADWMI010000479.1 GCA_015767395.1 Bacteroidota bacterium
TCCTTCAATATGAAAATCTTTCACAATACCCACTATTTGACCATAAGCCAATTCTTCAGGTCGCCCCCCAATTCTTCCCAATCTACGGCCAATAGGGTTTTCTATATTTAAATTTTTAACCGCGGTCTCATTTAGGATATAATATGGAATAGAGTCTGATTCTTTTTCTCTGTCAAACAACCTTCCTTCTAACAATTTAATATCCAATGTTTTAAATAAATCATAATCTACTTCCATATTCCATAATGGATACTGTTCTTCAAATCCTTCTAAGGTAAACATATTTTGATTTGGACTATCACCTGGAAAATAAGACGCCCTGGAAATACTCAACACATTACTATTCTTCAGAAAAATATCTTTATAATTTCTAAAATTTTCAGTCATTTGATCTGTTTGAAGTGGCACTACTATAACCTGATCACCATTAAACCCAATATCTTTATTATGTAAGAATGAAATCTGATTAAAAATAATAATCATTCCGATAATTAAAATGGTTGAAGCTGTAAACTGCGTAATTACTAGCGCCTTTCTCAATAAAGCACCTCCTTTTGTTTTGGTGAAATCTCCTTTTAAAACAGCTGCTGGTTGAAAACCTGAAAGGAAGAATGCAGGGTAACTCCCGGCAATCAATCCATAAAACAAAGTTACTAGCAAAGAAAATAAGACCGTTTGTCCAAAATAATCATTGACCAAATTAAGATTTGTCTCCATAACATTGTTAAAGCCTGGTAAAAACAATTCTACCAAAATAAAAGCTAGAAATAAAGCAATAAAACTTTGAATTACAGACTCCGTCAAAAACTGAACGATTAACATTTTGCGTGAGGCTCCGGTAACTTTACGAACACCAACTTCTTTTGCTCTTTTCCCTGATCTTGCAGTTGAAAGATTCATAAAATTGATGCCAGCAATCAGAATTACAAGAATTGCAATACCTATAAAAACATAGATATAC
Organism: Bacteroidota bacterium; assembly: GCA_015767395.1. Next base: position 962 of record JADWMI010000479.1, read on the forward strand.
ATAATGTTTCCATTTTGACGTATTTCCCATTGTTTATGAGAATGTAAATGAATTCTTTGTAATGGTTGTAATTGATAGTCATAAGAATTTCCTTGTTTAAAAAACTCTTCAACCGTTATTTTTAAAAAGCGCTCAACATCAGGCTCAATTTTCTTTAAGAAATTAGCCTTCATCTCTACTTCAAAATCGGCTACATTAACACCTTCTTTTAGTTTTACATAGGTGTTAAAATTGTTGGCCATCCAAATATTTTGAATCTCGTTGCTTGAAGTGAACATGTCAAATTGAAAATGAGCATGCCCTTTGGGTTCTTTTACAACGCCTTTTACAATTAAATCTCGCCTGTTATCATAGCTTACAATTTTCCCCATTGGATTTTTATCTCCAAACAATTTACGGGCAGATTCTTCTGTTAGCACAACTGCATTGTTTTCTATTAATGCGGTGTTTGGGTCTCCATGTACAAATTCATAATCAAATACTTTAAAGAAAGTACTATCTGCAGAAACGCCATGTTCAATATATACTTTTGTTTGCTCGTGACGCATTAGAATTTCTTGTCTAACCGCTTGAATACGCGTTGCCGTTTCCACATCTGAAAATTCCGTTCTAAATGCATTTGCCACAGGACTAGGTGATACGGGAGCATCCATTTTTTGCCCCATTAAATCGCCTTTAATACCCGTTCTATATACACGGTCATATCCACTCCAATGTTTCTCATAACTTGTTTCATCTTTTACAAACATAAAAACAAGTATGGTTACCGTTAGTCCTAAGGCCAACCCCAATATATTGATAAAAGCATACACCCTATTTTTATTAAGGCTTCTAAATGCTACTTTTAAATAATTCTTAAACATGTTACTTGGTTTTAAATTAAATAGCCACTGAACCTACTTTGTTTTTCTTTTCAGAAACTACTTGTCCATCTAATAAATTAATGATTCTTCCAGAATAGCTAGCATCATGTGATGAATGCGTTACCATAACAATTGTGGTACCTGCTTCGTGCAGTTCACACATTAATTCCATCACCTCATTTCCGTGAGAACTATCTAAATTTCCAGTTGGCTCATCAGCTAAAATTAATGGCGGTTTTGTAACTAGCGCACGCGCTACAGCAACTCTTTGTTGCTGACCACCTGAAAGTTGTTGAGGAAAATGAGATGCTCTATGCGATATCCCTATTTTTTCAATCAATTCATTTACTCTTTTCTTACGTTCAGCAGTACTTACTTTATTATAGATTAATGGTAACTCAATATTTTCGAATACCGTTAATTCATCTATCAAATTGAAGTTTTGAAATATAAAACCTATATTTTTTTTACGAACCAATGATCTTCCTTTTTCATTTAAATGACTTATTTCTTCAC
>JADWMI010000480.1 GCA_015767395.1 Bacteroidota bacterium
AAAATGAAAACAGCATATATAGTACAAGGATATAGAACAGCAGTTGGTAAAGCTCCTAGAGGGGTTTTCAGATTCAAAAGACCTGATGAATTGGCAGCGGAAACTATTGAGCATTTATTGAAAGATTTCCCTCAATTAGATAAAAAAAGAATTGATGATGTAATTGTTGGAAACGCCATGCCAGAAGCCGAACAAGGTTTAAATATGGGACGTTTAATATCGTTAATGGGATTAAAAATTGATGATGTTCCAGGAATGACAGTGAACCGTTATTGTGCATCAGGATTAGAAACTGTAAGTATTGCCGTTGCTAAAATTCAATCTGGAATGGCAGATTGTATTATCGCCGGAGGTGTGGAAAGCATGAGTTATATTCCAATGGGTGGTTATCGTCCAGTTCCAAATTACAAATCCGCCAAAGAAGGGCACGAAGATTATTATTGGGGAATGGGTTTAACTGCTGAAGCAGTGGCAAAACAATTCAACGTTTCACGAGAAGATCAAGATACGTTTGCATTTAAATCGCATATGAAAGCTTTGGAAGCACAAGCTCAAAATAAATTTGAAGATGATATTGTGCCAATTACCGTTGAAAATATATTTTTAGATGAAAACGGTAAAAAACAAACCAAGAATTATACAGTTACCCAAGACGAAGGCCCTAGAAAAGGAACTTCATTAGAAGCATTGGCAAAATTGCGCCCAGTTTTCGCTTTAGATGGAAGTGTAACTGCTGGAAACGCATCGCAAATGAGTGATGGAGCTGCATTTTTATTGGTTATGAGCGAGGAAATGGTAAAAGAATTAAATATTGAGCCTATTGCACGTATGGTTTCATTTGCTGCAGTTGGTGTTGAACCTAGAATTATGGGAATTGGTCCGGTAAAAGCGATTCCGAAAGCATTGAAACAAGCAAATCTAAGTTTAAACGACATCGATTTAATTGAATTAAATGAAGCATTTGCGTCACAGTCATTAGCAGTGATGCGTGAATTGGATATTGATCAAAATATTGTTAACGTGAATGGGGGAGCCATTGCTTTAGGTCACCCACTTGGTTGTACTGGGGCAAAATTATCTGTTCAGTTATTCAATGAAATGCGAAGACGTAAAAACAAATATGGGATTGTAACCATGTGTGTTGGAACGGGTCAAGGAGCTGCAGGAATTTACGAATTACTAAAATAATAAACTATGGAAACTAAAACAATACAAACTATTAAAGGTGGAGAATTTTTAATCAGAGAAGTACAATCGGAAACCGTTTTTATTTCGGAAGAATTTACCGAAGAACAAAATATGATGAAGGAATCAATAATCGATTTTATTGATAAAGAAATATGGCCTCACAAAGAACGTTTTGAAAATAAAGATTACGCCTTCACAGTGGAGTGTATGCAAAAAATTGGAGACATGGGGCTATTAGGAATCTCAGTACCAGAGGAATATGGCGGACTAGGTATGGGATTTGTATCAACATTGTTAGTTTGTGACTTTATTTCAGGTGCTTCAGGATCATTGGCAACTGCTTTCGGTGCACATTCAGGTATTGGAACTATTCCTATTTTATTATATGGAACAGAAGAACAAAAACAAAAATACATTCCAAAACTGGCTACAGGAGAATGGTTTGGCGCCTATTGTTTAACGGAGCCCGGAGCCGGATCTGATGCAAATTCAGGAAAAACCAAAGCAGTACTTTCTGAAGATGGAAAATCATACAAAATTTCTGGTCAAAAAATGTGGATCACTAATTCAGGTTTTTGCAGCTTAATGATTGTTTTTGCTAGAATTGAAGATGATAAAAACATCACAGCTTTTCTTGTTGAATATGATAAAAATAATGCAAATGGAATTAGTCTTGGTAACGAAGAAAAAAAATTAGGGATACATGCATCTTCAACACGACAAGTCTTTTTTAATGAAACAGTTGTTCCAATAGAAAATATGCTTTCCCAGAGAGGAAAAGGATTTAAAATAGCCTTAAACTCTCTTAATGTTGGACGAATAAAACTAGCTGCTGCTGGTATAGATGCCGGAAGACGTTTAATTAAAGAAGCCGTTGTATATGCAAATCAGCGCATTCAATTTAAAACTCCAATTGCAAATTTCGGCGCTATAAAATACAAACTTGCTGAAATGGCTGCTCGCACTTATGCTACAGACGCTATGTGTTATAGAGTTGGAAAAGCAATTCAAAATAATATAGATGAATTTAAAGCAAATGGTAAATCCCATCAAGAAGCAGAATTAAAAGGAGTTGAGGAATTTGCCATTGAATGTGCTATGGCAAAAGTTTATGGATCTGAAAGTATACAGTATATTTCCGATGAAG
>JADWMI010000481.1 GCA_015767395.1 Bacteroidota bacterium
TGATATGCCATTTGGAATAATTCTCATCATATCAATTGTTTTTTTGTTAATCTTAATAACAATTGTAATTTATATAAAAAGGAATAAAGGTAAAATCTTAAAAAGGCAAATTACTTCTATTGAAAAATATAAGATTGAAGTTTCAAAAAATATTATAAAGCCAAATTCGGTGTTTTTATTTGGTGATTTTACTGCTATTAACAATAGTGGGAAAAACATCTCTTATTTATTTAGTCCAAGATTAAAACAACTTTTTGTTTTGCTACTTTTAAATTCTCTTAATGAAAATAGTGTTGGTATATCATCTGAAGAAATTTATTCGGTATTATGGCCTGAAAAATCGATTCAGAAAGCAAAAAATTTAAAAAATGTAATACTAAGTCAGCTTAGAAATATTATTGACGATATAGATGGTGTAGAAATTATTTATAAAAATAGAAAATTTGTTATTGTATTTGAAAAAACCTTTTATTTCGATTATTTAAGCCTAATAGAAATATTAGAGAATGAATCTGACATTCTAGATTCCTATTCCTTAGTCCAAATAATTCAGATTATGAGCAATGGTGTTTTCCTACAATGCGTGGATTTAGAATATTTTGATAAATTTAAAAAAGATTGTGAATCTTTGATTTTTAAGATTATTCCAGAACAATTAAAACGTACTTTTAATAATAATAATTATGATCAGACTATTCAATTAGGTAAAATACTTGTCAAAATAGATCCATTAAATGAATTGGCTTTTTATTCCAGAGTTCATTCATTTATAAAGTTAGGGTTGTTTGAGAAAGCTAAAAAAAGTTATAATTCGTACATAATTGACTATAAAAAAATTATGGGAGATGATTTTGATAAAACTTTCAGAGAGGTGTCATCCGAATTTTCGAATTATTTAAAATAAGAATTCGCCTAATCATTTAGTTTTGTTAAATAGATTAATTGACCTTTCTCTTTATAACTATTTCCTTTAGAGTGTAAGTAACTTGTTATGGCGTAGGTGCTTTTATCAATTTGGGTGATTCCTGGATTTGCAAAAGAAGTAGATCCATACGAGGTCTTAAGGTTTAATTGAGTATAAAAAGCTCCATCGCCAATTAGTAAGCGCCACTTACTAAAATCATTTTTATCAATCTGAGCTTCTAAAATAATCAATTGATCATTTAAATATTTAAAACTTGTTCTGCCTCCAATATTTCCTTTAAAGCCTTTTTCTAGAATGTTATAGTTTGTAATATCATCTTTCCAAGCTTTCCATTGTTTAAAGTTTTTTAGAATGCCCATAGCTTGGTAATCAACGTCTCCATTGTTAAAATAATGAAACCCTATTTGTATATACGAATCCGAAGGCGTTTCGCCTACAATTTTTCTAATATCTGGGGTTCCTTCTGCAAATTCGGAGAATTTTCTCGGTAATGACAGGCTTTTATAAGCGATGTTCATTTTTAAATTTTTATATGAAGTGTAATACCTAATCTCGATGTTGTTGGAGCCTTCTGTTTTATCTTCTTCATTAACTAATAAAAAACCATCGCCCCATTTTGTTAATTCACCCTGATGCGCTCTATCGCCCAAAGTCACAATAAATGTCCATGATTTTAAATTGTTGCTACCAGCTAAAGACAGTTCGAAATGGTTATTGCCTACCATTTTATGATAAACACCTATATATTTATAATCTTTTTCATCTATTCTTTCAATCTTTAAAACATCCGTTGAGTGATTGTAGTTGTCCCCTAATTTATAATGCGCTTTAACAGCCTCAACTTCGTTTAGATTTTTAATTAATGTTTCATAATTTTTAGGCAACCACCAATTGTAAGCAGTTCTAAAATTTTTATAGTTTGAAAATTTTTTAAGAGTTGATATTGAAAAATGTGTATTCTCTTTGTTAGCATTTAAAAGGGTGTTTTTTAAACCATCTAATGTCATTAATTTTAGTTCTTCAGTAGGTTTTATTTTAGAATTTTCTAAAAAACGATACATCAAAGCTATTGTTGTTAAATCAAGATCTGAAAATATTTTAAGTTCTTCTTTTTTAATTGAAGTTTTTTGCGCCAGATTTAACAGTAACGTATTTCTTAATTGACTATGATTCATCTCGTAAATATGATCTAAATCAATCCATTTTGTAAGTAATAATATTTTCACCAATACATCTTCGTTTTTCTTATTTAAGCGTGCTTGTGAAAAATCATGTTCTAAATTATTTTTAAGAGTTAAACACGGCTCTTTTACATTTGCAAAAACGCCAAATCCCACGTTAAAAAAAACAACAAAAACAACTGTAATTGTAATTGTAATTGTAATTTTAAAAAAATTATTTTTCA
>JADWMI010000482.1 GCA_015767395.1 Bacteroidota bacterium
CCGAAGAACCATCCCAAAAGGTTGAGATTATTCAGTTCTTATATCGTTAATTTGCTCTTTCTTTAAACGCTCAAATTCACTTTCTGCAAAAATCGGATTTAAAACTACATCTGCAAATAAATCTAAACTTGAATCAAGACTTGGTTTCAAAGTATTCATGTAAACATTTGAAACATCTTGATCCGAAAACGTAGACAAGCTAGCGCCCAATAGTTGCAATTCTTCATTGATTTGCAAGGAGGTTCTATTCTTTGTTCCTTCATCTAATAAATTCATAGCGAGCGATGCTGTACCTGCACTCGATAAAAAGTCAGTTTTATAACCTGCATCTACCATTAAATTTAAAACTATTGTTGAAACGCCTTCTCGTTTGGCTAAAACAATGTTCAATCCATTCGATAATTTTGTTCTTTCAATTTCTGGAAACGATGATTTCTTTTGTGCTGTTAATTCTGGTAATTTTGACCTATCTACAGATGACTTTGTAGTTGCATACTCAGCAAATGGCAAACATACTAAGGTGTGTTTTCCATTTGTCAACCATTTTTGTGCGGTTGCCTTTAAATCTGCTGCAGACGCTTCTTCTATAAATTGCAATTTTATTTTGTAGTAATTAGCATCTCCGTGATATGTTTCATTGGACGCTAAAATGTCTGATTTCCCTCCGAAACCACCAATTCTTTCCAATCCTTTGATAAAACTTGAAAAATAACTGGCCTTAGCCCTTTGCAATTCTTTTTCTGTAGGGCCTTTTTCAATAAACTTATTAATTTCGGCTAACAAATTAGCTTCCATTAAAGCAGCATCACCATCAGGAACCACATTTGCCTGTACAACAAATGTGCTAGAAATCTCACTAGATTGCTGATAAGCAGCAACACCAGATGCCGTTCGTTCATCATAAACAAACTTTTTATACAATCTGGAGTTCTTCCCACTGGACAATATAGAGGCTATCAAATCAAAATTACTGTCTTCTCTACTTCCAAATTCAGGTGTGTTCCACGCATATAATACTCTTGCTTCAGGAACTCTATCCTCATAAACCGTATATGAATCTTCCATTAATATAGGAATATCTCTTATAGGCCTCACAACGGTAGGCCCTGAAGGAATATCTCCAAAATATTTCATGACTTTGCTATAAGCCTCTTCTGGTGTAATATCACCTGCAATTGAAATAACCGCATTCGCAGCACCATAATACGATTTAAACCATTCGTGAACATCTTCTAAGGAAGCCGCATTTAAATCTTCCATTTCTCCAATAACCGTCCAAGAGTATGGATGCCCTTTCGGATACATTGCTTTGGTTAGCAGATTGTATTCTCTCCCGTAAGGCTGATTTTCACCTTGTCTTTTTTCATTCTGAACAACGCCCCGCTGCTCATCTAATAAATCTTGGTCAATAACCCCCAATAAATGCCCCATTCTATCCGATTCTAGGAACAAAACGGTTTCCAGTGCAGAAACTGGTACATTTTGAAAATAATTTGTTCTATCAGAATTTGTAGTACCATTTACATCCGTTCCTCCGATACTTTCAATGGCTTGAAAATAGTCAAAGTCGTAATTTTCGCTTCCGTTAAACATTAAATGTTCAAACAAATGTGCAAAACCACTTTTACCTATTTTTTCATTTTTAGAACCTACATGATACCAAACATTTACTGCAACAATAGGTGCTTTGTGGTCTTCATGTACTAATAATTTCAGGCCATTAGGCAATACAAATTTTTCATAATCAATTTCGACTTGGTCGGCACTAAACTCGAAACTTTGAGCAAATTGATATTGATAAGTACCACATAAAAAAATCAGGAATAAAATAAGTTTTTTCATTTTTTTTATTTTTAGTTAACAGATAAATACTTGATGTATAAATATATAGATTAATATTTAAACTAACCAACACAATTAATCATAAAGAAATAATACGTTTTTTATGCTAAAAATCAGTTTGACTGGTGCTATCCCAGCTAAGTTAAGTGAAATATAAATCTTATATTTTTAACACAAAAAGAGGTTCATAGAAGTTCAGTTTTTACATTCACAGATGGTCAGAACCCTAAAACCTTCACATACAGAAAAACTGTTCTGGCAGGGCTGACAACTGACAATACTTTAATTTTTTTTTATAATTAATATTTTATAAAACTATTTCCTACCAATTTAATTTATATACCTCAAAACGATGAAATTCTACGCACGGCTCTTTCGCTCCGCCCATGTCACAGCAACGAAATGCAATATCAATATTTTATAAAAAAAATTCATTACGCAAAGAATAATTAAGAATTTGTAGTTTTTTTTTAGGCTGTTATGTTAA
>JADWMI010000483.1 GCA_015767395.1 Bacteroidota bacterium
TAGGTACTGTGTTATAAAACAAGTAATTTTATAAAAAATTTAGGAAGTTACAAATTCATTTTTGTTTCTATCCTGCGCAGCAAGAACTTGTTTTCTTGCTGCTTTTTTTATTTCATGTTTTGAGTCATAATATTCATTGCTTTTCCATAAGCTATACATTAATATCAGCAGTTTTCTTTGTACTGCAACTAAGGCTATCAATGGTTTTTCTTTTCTAGGTTTTAATCGTTCATAAAATGGCTTCAACGTTGGATTTAGTCGTACAGCAGTCATTGATGGCATATGCAATACAGCTCTAATATGTTTGTTCCCTTTTTTACTAATTCTTGTTTTCCCTTTGAAATTTCCCGACTCTCTTAAAACTACATCATAACCTGTGTAACTTGTCAATTGTTTTGCACTAGTAAATAAAGAAAAACCTGATGTTTCTGCGACTACTGTTGATACTGATATAAATGAAAGACCAGGAATGCTTTTTAATAAATTAATTTTATCTGATAAAACACTATCCTTATTCACTGTCTTTTGCATTTCTTCCTCTATTTCTATTATTTGTAAATTTAATAACTGTGTTCGTTTTTTATATCTTTTTACGGCACTTTTATATGCAAATTCAGCAGCATTCATAGCATGAAATCGATTCTTTTCTATGCTTCTTTGTTTTATTAAAGCAGAGCGCTCTCTACTTAGAAATTTTAATTCTTGCAATGTTTCACTTGGTGGACACCAAGGTTTTATGTTACGTTCGCATCCTAACATAGATAACATTTTACTATCTAAAGCATCTGTTTTTGAACGTTGTTCTAAACTTTGGGAATACTTCTTTACTCGTCCTGATTGCATTATACAAACTTTGTAGCCTAGAGTATGCAAATAATAAGCTACTCCCTCATGATAAACCCCTGTAGCCTCCATGATTATTGCAGGTAGCTCTTTTTTAGAACTTAAAGGTTTTAACCACTTTGTTAATTCTTTAAATCCCTTTTTATCATTACCGACATCCTTTCCTTGGATGAACTCTTTATCCAAGTTACTTTTTAAAATCCCTAAACAAAAAGATAAACTATCTTTTGAGACATCTATCCCTAGGGCTTGTTTTAATACCATAATTCTTTTCATATTCATAAGATTATAAACCAATAACTCCCTTTATCACTTTTGCTCGCTTTTGATACGGTCTCTATTGATATTTTGGACCTAGGTACTGTTCAAGTTCTAAGAAAATTATAGAAGGGTGGAATCTCTAAGAAACGATATCAATCAATTGTATCTAGCCTAACCTCCCTATCCCTTCTATTTTTGGTTTTGTTATACTTACTTAAATGTATATATTTATACAAGAATAATTAATATTCACAAACATACGAGCCTAAACCGTGGGCAATTTGAGAAATTAACATATGACAATAAAGAATAAAGTTTCAGTTTTGAATATAATTGCCATTATTTCAGCAATTGGAATGATTGGTTGGATAATAACTGATTTTTTTGGAGGAATGATTATATGGATGCTTTCTTACGGTCTTATCATTTTGCCAATTTTACTTCTCTATATAATTTCATTTTTTGATACACTAATTTCATTAATAAGAAATGGTAAAAAAACGAGTAAAACGAAACTGATAACTCACGGATTAGTTTTTTTGACAATTATTATTTTTAATTTATATCACTCAGAGTTATTTAAATCTCAAAAAATAATGACAGCTATTTTAAAAGATGACCTTTACCATTATCGACTAATCTTTAGAGAAAATGGCAACGTTGAAAATCAAGCAAACGGAGTATTTGGTTTTTCTCAAACATATAACGGAAAATATAAAATTGAAAATAATTTGATAATATTTAGTCAAAAACCTTATGACAATGAGTTTCTCCCAGACACTTTATTGCTTGACAAAAAGCAAGGTGCGATATTTTTAAACAAGAATAATAGCGGAGATTTTAACACAGAAAAAGAATGGCTGAATCACTTCAAAATTGAATAAAAACTGCCCACAACAATTAATATAAAAAATTGCTAAATTCAATAATATAGAATGATTCTTAAAACCAATTACCCTAAATTTAAACATCGGAAAATTGCGAAAACCAAAACGCAACTTTTCATATTATAAACCGTTGGTGGTCATTGCTAAAAACTAAAAACAGTTCAATAAGTATTAATATAAATCAAATAAAAGAGAGAAGTAATGAAAAAACTCATTCAATTAACAACAGTTCTGGCCATAATTATTGGCTTTATGTCCTGTGGAAACCAAGCTAAAAAAGCAGAAACTGAAGATACAAAAGCTGAAGAAGTAGTTGCTCAACCTGAAAAGCCAT
>JADWMI010000484.1 GCA_015767395.1 Bacteroidota bacterium
TCTAATAATTTTTGAATGGCAGTTGCGGTATAAGCCGATTTGTAATTTTTTAAGATATTAGAACTGGCAGTTGTAAATGTTCCTTGAACCATATACACATCTTTTATTCCAAAAGGAATACCTTCTAGTAAGCCTATTTCAATGCCAGTTGCTATTTTTTCATCTACCTTTTTTGCCAATGAAAGGGCAGTAGTTTCTAATAAAGCATTTACAGTATTGTGTGTGTTTTCTTTTAGTAAGGCTAATTTCTCTTGCACCAAAGCAGTACATGAAATTTCTTTAGACACCAATTGTTGGTGTATTTTTTTTATTTGAGATTCCATTCTAGTCTTCTATAATTTGTGAAACTACTAAATAACCGTTTTTCTCTTTTGGAAAATTTTCAACAATAATTTGTTTCTCCAAATCAGAACTTTCAATCACCAAATCTTCTCTCAAATCATTTACAGACACACAATTATAATTGACATTATTTAAAGAATTATTATTTGTAATCTGTGCATTTTTTATCACATCAAATAATTTATTCACAGTCTCTGATGGCTGTGCTCCTTTAATACTCGACAATATGTCGACTGTCATTATTTTACTCATGTCTTTTAATTATTTAGTTTAGAAATTAAACTTTTAAGATAGCGAAATTACGAAAGTTTTGTTTGGATTACACGTTTTTTTTATGCATTTCCTTAGGCTTTAATTAGTTGATGGTTGAAGGAGTTGGATAAATTAGCATAATACTAAATATAACGAGTTCAATGGGTAGTAAATTGATATATAAATAATATTTATAAGTAGAATTACAATTATTATTAATTTGTGAATAAAACGTATTTTTGTCGAAAATAAGAATAAATGCTATTAAAAGAAGCGCAAGAAAAATTACTTCCTACTTTAAAAAAATATTTTGGTTACGATAGTTTTAGGGATCAGCAACAAGAAATTGTTGAATCACTACTTTCTGGAAACGACAATTTGGTAATCATGCCAACAGGAGGAGGGAAGTCTATTTGTTTCCAATTACCAGCGTTGCTTTTTGAAGGATTGACCTTGGTTATTTCTCCGTTAATTGCATTAATGAAGGATCAAGTTGATGGATTAAATGCGAACGGAATAGCGGCTGATTATTATAACAGTAGCCAAGAAAGTCATGAACAGGAAGCGATTTTTGATAAAATATTTCAGAAAAAAATAAAAATGCTATATGTGGCACCTGAAAGTTTATTTTTATTAGAAAATATTTTGAATGAAGAACAAATTAGTTGTGTAGCTATTGACGAGGCACATTGTATTTCTTCCTGGGGGCATGATTTTCGTCCTTCATACCAACAGTTAGGATTTTTAAAAAATAAACTGCCAAATACACCATTAATTGCTTTAACGGCAACTGCCGACAAAGCTACCAGAGCAGATATTGTTGAACAGTTAAATATGCCGTTGGCCAAACAATTTATTTCTTCGTTTGATCGAAAAAATATTGAATTAGAAGTGCGTCCTGCCAATGATCGAATTGCTCAAATCATAAAATTCATTAGAAAACAACCAAATGAATCTGGAATTATTTATTGTTTAAGTAGAAAAGGGACAGAGCAAACTGCTAATAAATTAAAACAAAATGGTATCAATGCGGCAGCATATCATGCAGGGTTAAATTTTGTGGAGCGTTCAAAAACGCAGGAAGATTTTATTTTCGATAAAACAAAAGTGGTTTGTGCAACCATTGCTTTTGGAATGGGGATTGACAAGTCGAATGTACGTTGGGTTATTCATTACAATATGCCAAAAAACATTGAGGGATATTATCAGGAAATTGGGCGTTGTGGAAGAGATGGAATGAAGGCAAACGGCTTGTTGTTTCATAGTTATGCAGATGTTATTCAGCTACGTAAATTTATGAGTGGCGCTACCAATGAAGAGGTTCAGGCTGCTAAGTTGGATAGGATGAAACAGTTTTCGGAAGCAACAACCTGTAGAAGAAAAATTTTACTAAGTTATTTTGGGGAATTATTGGCTGAAAACTGTGGAAATTGCGATGTATGTAAGAATCCACCGCAGTTTTTTAATGGAACTGTTATTGCCCAAAAAGCATTGTCTGTAATTTCTAGATTGAACCAATCAGAAGCTACTGGTACAGTGATTGACGTACTGAGAGGCGCTCACAATGCTGCCATATTAGATAAAGGATACGACACCTTAAAATCACATGGAGTAGGAAAAGAAATTTCATGGCGAGATTGGCAACAATATTTAATTCAGCTCATGAATCAAGGCTATTGTGAAATTGCTTTTCATAAAAATAACGCTTTGCGTTTAACAAGTTTTTCAA
>JADWMI010000485.1 GCA_015767395.1 Bacteroidota bacterium
AACAGGAGCAGATGAGTTTGTTTTAAAACCTTTTAATATTGAAATATTAAATTTAAGAGTCTGTAATATTTTAAGAACAAAGCAATTATGGATTGATAAATTTAAAACAAAACCTAGCTCAGAATCTTGGAAAGAATTATCAAATAAATTGGATCAAGATTTTTTAGAGAAATCATTAAACATCATTAAAAAAAATCTTGACAATCCAGATTTTTCAGTAGAAAAATTCTCATTAGATATTGGCATTAGCCGTTCGGCTTTATTCAATAAAATTAAATCTATTACGGGTCAATCCACTTCAGAATTTATTAGAACAATCCGTTTAAAGAAGGCTGCAGATCTATTAAAATCAGGAAAACACTCAATTACTGAAATTGTATTTATAGTTGGATTTTCAGATCCTAAATATTTTAGAACTTGCTTTAAAAAACAATACAATCAAACACCTAGAGAGTATTTAAATGAGTTTAGAAAAGAGGCTTAATTTAAAACAATACTTTACAGCAAAAACCAATGTAATCCCTTGGACACCTAACTGTGGTTAGCAGTTGTATCAATATTTTTAATTCTGAAAACTAATTGAATATCATGCCTTCCTTTTTTTAGTTATTTGTTTTAACTTAATAAACATGAAATCTCATCGTATAATACATATCTCCCCATTTTAAAATGATTTCACCCGTTTAAGAATAATAATAGCTATTATTTTTGTAAATAATATTAAATTATGAATATAAAAGCAATCTTATTACTATTGGCGCTCATTCAATTTGGAATGAATGCGCAACAAAAACCAAATATAATTTTTATTGAGTGTGATGATCTTATGCCTCGCTTTATGAATAAAGTAGGTGATGGCTTTGGTATAACACCAAACTTAGATGAATTGGCTAGCAAAGGAGTGTATTTTAAAAATTCTGTAGCTCAAGCACCAATGTGTGCCCCTTCAAGAAACGGTCTTTTAACAAATCAATACCCTCATGAAATTGGCTTCTATAGAAATGGGCACAGAAAGCTTTTTCCTGATAATGTTTGGACTTTCCCGAAAATTTTAAAGAAAAATGGCTATACCACTGCTTATATAGGTAAAACACATATGCGACCAACATCATTTAATCAAACTAAAGAAGAGGTGTTGTTAAATTATGGTTTTGATTTTGCCAAGGCAACTGGGGAAAGGTATCAATTATGGAAAAAACTTAATTTAAAAAAAGAATACACTGATGAAGATATATTTATTAAATATCTAAAAAAAGAAGGTAAATATCAGCAATTTCTTGAAGACAATAAAAATGGGGACTGGTCTTGGGTGAGTCATAGCACAATGGAAAATGATGTTCACTATTTAGATGGTTATACAACCATGGTAGGAACCAATTGGATTAAAGATCAAAAGAATAAAAAAGATCCATTTTTCCTATGGTTCAATTTTTGTTTACCTCATGACCCTTATGATGCTCCAACCCAATATCAGAATGCTGCAAAAACTGTAAACATTCCACCCGCCAAAACAACAAAATTCGGTCATGAAGTACCAGCGTTACTCACGAAAGATTCTCACGGAAAATTACCTAGTGCGGAGAATCTCAAAATAAGACGGAGAGGTGAAGTTGCCAATGTGATGTTTATGGACAAAATGATAGGAAATCTTATAGAAAGCCTTAAAGTAAATGGTTTATATGAAAATACGATGGTTGTTTTCTTTTCAGACCATTCTATTTTCTTAGGAAACCATGGGTTAGACGGAAAAGGTTCCTTATTTGAAGAATCTTTATTGGCATCATTAATAATAAGTTTCCCTAAAGAATTTGATCAAAATGTGGTTTCGGACATGCCGGTAGAACTTATGGATTTAATACCAACTACCTTTGATTTTGCTGGTATTAAAAACCCTGAATCGGTAGCTAAAAATGGAATAAGTATTCTACCTACATTAAGAAATACTAAAAAAACAGTGAGAAAATATGCTGTTTCAGAAATTTGGCAAGCACAAGCAGTTAGCGGACCAAGATACAGGCTAATTATTACTGATGAAGGTGATGAATTTTTATATGACCATAAAACAGATCCTTATGAAATGACCAATGTTGCTAAAACAAATAAACCAATTGTTAAAAAAATGAAGGATTATTTAATTAATTGGAAAGCTAATACAGGAATTGTTATTCCTCCTAATAGTTTTTAATTTAAATAAGACCCACGAGGGTTTCCTTCTGTAACATATCTAAAAAAAATGAAAAGACTCAGACTAATTTTAATTGTTCTAATATTATGTATATCTAGTTCAATTCAAGCGCAACATGGATCACATACCGACGGTAT
>JADWMI010000133.1 GCA_015767395.1 Bacteroidota bacterium
CATTTTTTAATCTTGTTTTATCAATTCTTTTAAGTCGTCTCGCTTAAATTCTGGTTGAAAATTACAATGATTGATATGAAATTTATCCAACAGTATTTTTTCAATTTTTTCACAAATTACATCAAAATTAGAGAGTTTAATATCTTCATTAAATTCAATATGTGCTTCTAAATGACAATCGTGTTCGTTTAATTGCCAAATATGCACGTGGTGAATATTTTTAATTTCTTTAACTTTTAAAACCTCATTAGCAACTTCATCAATTACAATTTCTTGCGGAGCAAACAACATTAAAATTTTTAAAGATGTTATTAAAATACCCCAACTTAGAAACATTAAATAAATAGAAATTAACAATGTTAATACAGCATCAATCCAGTATAATTGATAATATTTCATTAATAAACCTCCTATTAAAACAGCTACAGATGTCAACATATCAGACAATAAATGCAAATAAGCTGTTTTCATATTTAAATTATGATTGGCATCTTTTTTTAATAATAAAACGCTAAAACCATTGGCTAAAATTCCTAAAATTGCAAGCCAAATAACCAAATCTGCTTTTATTTCATGTGATGTATTAAATCGTTGAACGGCTTCAATTGCCAAAAAAATTGCAATAACTATTAAAGAAGCGGCATTTATAAAAGCAGCAATAATTTCGGCACGTTTATAACCAAAAGTATATTGTTTGGTTTGTTTTTTATTTTTTGATAAAGAATTAGCAACATAACTTATTACCAATGAAATAACATCGGAAAAATTATGAACCGCATCTGAAATTAACGCTAAGCTTCCTGAAATAAAACCACCAATTAATTGAGCTATTGTTATAATAATATTTAATACAATAGAAATTAGTAAATTTTTACCTGATAGTGTATTATCACTATGAGAATGATTGTGACCCATTTAATTTATAATAAATAACATTAACAACAACCTGTAGAAATTTTATCTATTCTTGTTTGGTGACGACCACCTTCAAATTCAGTATTTAAAAATAGTTCTACAAAACCTAACGCTTGTTGCACTGAAACAAATCTTGCAGGAATAGCCAATACATTTGCATTGTTATGCAATCTAATTAATTCTACAATTTCATTATTCCAAACCAAACCAGCTCTAATACCTTTGTGTTTATTAGCTGTCATTTGTGCGCCGTTTCCACTTCCACATATAATGATACCATAAGTAGCTTCTCCAGTCTCAACTGCATTTGCTACAGGATGAATAGCATCTGCATAATCCATACTGTCATTTGTATCGGTTCCAAAGTTTAAAACTTTTATACCTTTACCTTCTAATTGTTTAATAATTTCGAATTTATACTCAGTTCCAGCGTGATCATTACCAATTGCAATTACCATAAAAAATGTATTTGTTAATAAGTTAGGTTACAAAAGTACGAATTCACAGTTATTAACAGTAAAAAAAGTAATTGTTAATAGAAATTTTTAAAAAGTTGATTTACAATTACTTTACAATTAATTAACATTGTGTATAAGTTTATACTTAAAAAAGAAAACTATTATTTGATAATCCACAAGATTAGTTTAATGCAAAAACCCACATTAATAATCCTAATTTTCTTATTGATTTTTTAGATGAAGTTGTGAACATATTTTAGATAGGTTATAAACATTTTAGAAGTGAATTGTTATACAATAAAGTGGTTAACTAAGTATTTTGACTAATTGTTTATAACCTATTTAGTATAGTTGATTTTTAAGCTTTTAAATATTCATAAACTGTTCATATGTATTGATAATTGAAATATCAAAATTTAAAATCAATTAGTTATTGTACATGTTAACACACTATCATAACAGAAAAGTTTTTTTAAAATTTTTAAAATTCTTTCTTATAATATATATATATGTTAATAAAGTTTAAAATTATTCATTTATATAGTTTTATAAACTGATTGAATAAAGAAACTAAAAATAATTTTAAAAATAAAGAATTTGTGATTGGATTAATTATTGAAGTATAAAACAATAATATTTAATAGATGAGTGTTTTATTTTAAATTTTAATTGAAAGTTTTAAAATACTTGGATTCACAGAAACTGTTTCTATTTTGTCTTTTGAAGAAAAATAAGTGTTGATAGTTTTCATACTAAAGAAAATCCCTGAGAAAAATATAACTACAAATAATATGATAATAAAGTATAACCGTTTCATAATTAAGGTGTTCTATAATTAAAAGACGAGAACCTTGAATAATTGTTACACTTTTATTAATAAAATTTTAACTATTAGGTGATGGAATAATAAAACTTAAAGTGCTTGGTAGTATGGAGACTATAAAATTACTAGAATCTATTAATTCTCCATCTGCCTGAATATAAGTAGTTTGACTGTCTATAATATTGACTTTTAGTTCGCTTGTTTTGTAATTTTTTACTAATTTATGACTGGTAATTTTACCATTAAATAGATTTTGAATATTTTTTATAACCTGTAATAAAGTAATTTTTTTTATAAATGAAATATCAAACAATCCATCTTTAGGATTGGAATTTTTTGTTAATTGCATACCACCACCTGAAAATTTACAAATACCTATCAACAACATCAGTGTTTTAGCTTTTATTTTAGTATTGTTAAATATTATTTCTAACATTGGTTTTTTATAACTAGTTAAACTAACGATGGCGCCCGTTATATAAGCTAAAGATCCTAGATTTTTATATTTATGAACTTTATGTACAACGTAACCATCAAAGCCAATTCCTGCTAAATTATTAAAGTAAACAATTTTGTTTTGAGCAGTTAAATTAATTTTCCCAATGTCTTGTTTTATAGTATGTTCGTTCTTAATAATTTCAATAGCTTTTTTATAGTTTATAGGGATATTGTAATTTTTCACCCAATCATTTCCGGTTCCAATTGGTATAATTCCAATTTTTATATCTGATATATTATTTAATGAAGTTGAAGTACTAGGTTGATTAAAACTTAATATGCCATTTATAATGTTATGTAAAGTACCATCTCCTCCAATACAAATAAATTTCGTAAATCCTTGTAAAATAGCATTTTGTATTAATTCAAATGAATGTTTTTTATATTCAGAAAAAGAAAATTCAAAATCAAATTGCTGTTTTTGTAATTCATTAAAAATAAGTGGCCATTTCTTTTTTGAAGTTCCATTTCCAGAAGTAGGATTTATTATAACAAACCATTTATAAACCATTCAGTAATTATTTTAATTGTACCAAAATACAAATACAAACTTATATAGCATTTTATTAACATAGTAAAAATTAATAAGTTGTACTTTTGATGTATAATATAAAAAGAATTTAATGTCGAAAAGAAAAACAAATTATAAAAAGAAAGGTAACGTTATAAAAGATTTAACCAGAAAATTATTAAAACTATTAAATCAAGAAGCTAATAATAGTTTTAATTACAAACAAATTGCTGCAAAATTAGATATTACTGACGCTAATGGTCGTAATCAAATTATTCAAAAATTAGAAGAATTAAAAGGTCAAAAAAAGGTAGAAGAAGTGGATCGTGGTAAATTTAAAGTGCTACCGTTAGATAAGTATTACATAGGAACATTGGATGCTACAACAAATGGAAATGCTTATTTTATTTGTGAAGAATTAGAAAAAGATATTTACATTCCTGCTCGAAATTTAAACAGGGGTTTAGATAAAGATACCGTAAAAATATATCTCTACAATCGTAAAAATAGCAGTAAACAAGAGGGGGATGTAGTTGAAGTAATAAAACGTGCAAAAACAGAATTTGTAGGTGTTTTACAACTCAATAAAAACTTTGGATTTTTAGTGCCGGATGATCCTAAAATGTATGTCGATATTTTTATTGCAAAAAATAAATTAAAAGGTGCAGAAGATGGTGTAAAAGTATTGGCAAAAATGACTGACTGGCCAGCCAATTCAAAAAATCCGTTTGGTGAAGTGGTAACCGTTTTAGGAATGCCTGGAGATCATGAAACTGAAATCCATTCAATTTTATTAGAATATGGTTTACCTTATGAATTTCCAAAAAATGTTGAAGAAGAAGCTGAAAATATTTCCTTTGAAATAACTACAGAAGAAATTGCAAAACGTAGAGATATGCGTAAAGATTTAACCTTTACAATTGATCCTAAAGATGCAAAAGATTTCGATGATGCTTTGTCTTTTGAGGTATTGGATAATGGCAATTACGAAATAGGAATTCACATTGCCGATGTTTCTCATTATGTTCAGGAAAAAACCATTATTGAAGAAGAAGCTTATAGTAGGGCAACTTCCGTTTATTTAGTTGATAGGGTAGTACCAATGTTACCAGAAATTTTGTCTAATGGGGTTTGCTCATTAAGACCAAATGAAGAAAAATTAACATTTTCTGCTGTCTTTGAAGTGAATGAAAAAGGACATGTTTTGAAAGAATGGTTTGGTAGAACAGTCACTTATTCAGACAAACGTTTTTCATATGAAGAAGCCCAGGAGATAATTGAAACCAAAGAAAATAAAGTTTCTGCTGAAATATCAATTACTGGAGAATCCTATGAGGTGCAGTCTGAAATTGTAGATGCAATTTTAACATTGGATACACTTGCCAAAAAACTTCGTAAGAGACGATTACAGCAAGGCGCCATTACTTTTGATAGAGTAGAGGTTAAATTTAATTTAAATGAAAATTCGGAGCCGATAGGTGTGTTTTTTAAAGAAGCTAAAGATGCCAACAAACTTATTGAAGAATTTATGTTGTTAGCAAATAGAAAAGTAGCTGAGTTTATTGGAAGTAAAAAAGGTGTTCCAAGTAAAAACACTTTTGTGTATCGTGTTCATGATGAACCTAATTTAGATAAACTGGCTTCTTTACAAACCATTGTAACTAAGTTTGGTTATAAAAATATAATCGATACAAAAGACAAAAAGTCCACTTCTACTTCTTTAAACCAATTGTTAAAAGATGTTCACGGAAAAGGGGAAGCCAATATGATTGAAACGTTGGCGGTTAGAACGATGAGT
Source organism: Bacteroidota bacterium (assembly GCA_015767395.1). The sequence continues at coordinate 5,004 of JADWMI010000133.1, forward strand.
AAAGCCGTTTATACTACAGATAATATTGGACATTACGGACTGGCTTTTGATTATTACAGTCATTTTACTTCACCAATTCGAAGATATCCTGATGTCATGACACATCGCTTATTACAACATTATTTAGAAGGTGGTAAATCACCAAAAGCAGAAGGGTTTGAAGAGAAATGTAAGCATTCGTCTGAACAAGAGTTTTTAGCTTCAAAAGCAGAACGTGATTCCATAAAATATATGCAGGTGAAATATATGGAAGATCATAAAGATATGGAGTTTGAAGGTGTAATTTCTGGCGTTACTGAATGGGGAATTTATGTTGAAATTATTGAAAATAAATGTGAAGGAATGGTAAGAATTCGCGATATAAAAGACGATTATTACCTATACGATGAGAAACAATATGCCTTGGTTGGACAAGCAACAAAAAACATTTATCAACTGGGAGACCACGTTTTAATTAAAGTAAAAAATACAGATTTAGAACGCAAACATTTGGATTTTACTTTACTAGAAAAAATTGGTAAATAATTAACTTATTCAATATAATTATTGGCAACTTTTAAAGTTATAATTTAAACTTAAAAGATGTATTATGAGTTATTATTTTAATAAAATTTTAAAAAGTACCAACTTTAATAATGCTATTGAATTAACTACCAATGAGTTGAAAAAAGAAGGATTTGGAGTACTTACTAAAATTAGTATTGATGAAACTTTAAAAAACAAAATTGATGTAGATTTTAAAAAGTATACAATTTTAGGAGCTTGCAATCCAAAATTTGCTTATGAAGCATTAAAAAGAGAAGATAAAATAGGTGTATTTTTACCTTGCAATGTTATTGTTGAAGAACATGAAAACGGTGATATAGAAGTTTCAGTTGTAGATCCAATTGCTTCTATGATTTCTGTAAAAAATGATACTATAGGCGAATTGGCCCTTGAAATTCAAACCAAATTAAAAAGAGTTATTAATAATTTAAAATAAAAATTATCAAAAATGAAAAAAGTAACATTGTTGTTATTATTAACTGGCTCAATGCTGTTTTCGCAAGAAACAATTACAACTAAATTAGGCGCATTTAATGCCGTAAAAGTATTTAGTGGTTTAACTGTTGAATTACAAAAATCTGAAATTTCAAAAGCGGTAATTACGGGTAAAAATTCAGATAAGGTTTCTATTAAAAATAAAAACGGGATATTAAAACTTAGTTTAAGTTTTCCTGAAGGTTTTAAATACGACGATGTTAAAATTGTATTGTATTATACCGATGAGATTGCTGTTTTAGATGCTAATGAAGGGTCTTATATTTCTTCCAATGAGGAATTTGAACAACAAAGTTTAGAATTAAAAGTTCAGGAAGGGGCACACATAACAACTCCTTTAACGGTTAAATATTTGACAATAAAAGCTGTTTCTGGCGGCGTTATTAATGTAGTTGGAACAACTAAAAATCAAACTATTGAAGCAAATACTGGTGGAATTTATAAAGCATTTGATTTAAAAAGTACGCAAACAATCGCAACATCTTCAGCGGGTTCTGTAGTTTATGTTC
>JADWMI010000486.1 GCA_015767395.1 Bacteroidota bacterium
TTGTAAGGATAGGATGTTTTTTGCTTTCATTTTTTTCTTGGGCAAATACAAATTGACTAGAGATGAAAAGAAAAAATAAGATATATATAGATATTTTTTTCATTTAATTAAAACTTTATAAGATTTTAAGTTTATGTAATAACTAAATTACGTTATTATTACGAATTTACAAAATTTAAATTTTCATAAACCTAGTTAACTTCTTAATATAGAAGCCATCCAAGCTTATAAAAATATTTACTATTATTTTAAAGACCCAATCATCATATTCTTCAGAAGTTATATAACCTAATCATACAACTTCTTCCTTTAAGGTAGTGCTATTGGCGTGTGCTGATTTTAAAAACATCAAGTAACTTTCCTCTAAATTTAATAATGGAAAATGCCTCAATATAATTAATCAAAAATTAGGTTATTTATTTCGAGGGGGAGATCCTTGCGCTGTAAATTCAATTGTACCAATGGCTTATGTAAATTTAGCCTTAGACTTAATTTTAAAAGGAATTTATCGACGTTTAGTGGTGGTTAAAAATGGTAGATATGACAATGTGCCTATTTATGTAGTCGCAGGAAAATCTAAATTAGTAAATATCGAAAAATTCTACAATAAAGAACGTTTACGCCCTTACTACAATAGTTTTGAAATAAATTCTTTGTTTATTATGATGAGTGAAGGTTAAATAAAAAAATATTTTTAGTTAAAAAAGCTACCATGATGGTAGCTTTTTTTTATTTATGAGTATTGAGGAATTATATTTTAAAAATTCCCTATTAATGTAATTGTTGGGCCACTAAATGTGAAATTAACGTTTCCATTCCAATAATCTTTATTCACATCTAAATTAACTTTAAAATATCTGTAATCAATAGCTATTACCATATTCTTAATTATTTGATATCGAACGCTTGGTCCGAAATCCCATAAATAACCTGAATATTCATTAACAGATAGTCCAAACCAATCTAACCTGACTGTAAAAGCCCATTTTTCGGTTGGTACAAAATAATACCAAAGTGCAATGTTTGGTAAAGGAGCAGTTACTGATAAATTAACATTCTTAAACTCATAGTCATTCCCGTTTACAATCACGTTGCCTTCAATAAAAGGTCCAACAGTAAAAAAATGAAATCCTAGTCCACCACCTAGTTCATGTTTTAACCCTGATGAAATAGTTCTACCGATAAATGTTCTATACAATTTAAGTTTATAACCAATTTTCACGTAAGTACCATTTTCAAATGTAAACCCACCAGCTTCAATATCATTTTCTAGCACTGCTTTTTTTGAATAACTCGCATTGAAATATTCAGCGGCCAGCTTCCAATTTTTTGCAATACGCCAATCAAAAGAAAATTGGGGCCTAGCTGTGTTATTCTTAAAATCAAAAGCTTCATCGAATTCTATTAAATCACCATCTGAAAAAGCATCTACACTAAATTTTATTCTTTGTGTTGGAATAAAAAACCCAACACCTATATGATATTTATTAGTAAGAATTGGGTTTTTTATTGAGTCATTTAGGAGTTCTTCTTGTGAAAGAACACATTGATTAGATAAGATAAAGAAGAGAATAAAATATAAAAATAGCTTATTCATTGAAATTAAAACCTATTAATATTTAAATAAAATTGTATTAAAAAGCGAAATTACTTTATAAAAGTAATATGGACAAATAATTTAAGTGTGATACGAAATATATAGTGGTTTAGATACTCAGAAACACTATATATTAATTTGAAGATTCTTATTTCAAAGAACCAATCATGTCTTCTGGTTTTACCCATTCATCGTATTCTTCAGAAGAAACATAACCCAAGCGAACAGCTTCTTCTTTTAGTGTAGTTCCATTTACATGTGCTGTATTTGCAATTTCTGCAGCTTTGTAATATCCGATTTTTGTATTTAAAGCTGTAACTAACATTAAAGAACCATTTAACAATTCAGTAATACGTGCATAATTAGGTTCAATACCAATTGCACAATGTTCTTCAAAACTAGCACAAGCATCACCAATTAAGCGTGCTGATTGTAAGAAGTTTGTAGCCATTACAGGTTTGAATACATTTAACTCGTAATGTCCTTGAGTTCCTCCAACAGTAATGGTAACATCATTACCCATAACTTGTGCACAAACCATGGTTAGCGCTTCAGATTGCGTTGGGTTTACTTTACCTGGCATAATTGAACTTCCAGGCTCATTAGCAGGGATTATTAATTCACCAATTCCTGAACGAGGGCCTGAAGCCATCATTCTAATATCGTTTGCAATTTTATTTAAAGAAACAGCTAAGAGTTTCAGTGCACCGTGACTTTCAACAA
>JADWMI010000487.1 GCA_015767395.1 Bacteroidota bacterium
GTAGATTTTGCATGTTTAATTGCATTTTGTGAAATCTCAACTGGATTTTGATTTCCAACTTCAGCATAAACTTCAACACCAATTTGTTCTCCAACAACTTGTAACTGATTTATTGCTGCTGGTCTGTAAACATCACAACCAACTAATAAAACATTTTTTGTCTTCTTGGTTGTTAAATAATTAGCAAGTTTTCCAGAGAATGTTGTTTTACCTGACCCTTGTAAACCAGACATTAAAATAACGGTTGGGTTTCCTGCAAGATTAATTCCAACAGTATCTCCACCCATTAATTCAGTCAACTCATCTTTTACAATTTTAACCATTAATTGCCCTGGATTTAACGATGTCAGTACATCTTGTCCCAGTGCTTTTTCTTTAACGGTTTGTGTAAAGGTTTTGGCTATTTTAAAGTTAACATCGGCATCTAAAAGTGCTCTACGAACTTCTTTTAATGTTTCAGCAACATTTACTTCTGTAATTTTACCGTGTCCCTTTAATACGTGTAAGGCTTTATCTAATTTATCACTTAAATTATTAAACATATTCTTGCTTCAATTTTTAGAATTGCAAATATAATAAAAACTGCTTAATTGTATCAGATGAATTTAGATTGATATCGCAATGTTTTCATAAATAAAAGTATCAAAACTAACAATAACGTTATAGTGATAAATATTACCTTATAGTTTAAAAAAACATGTGAAATTTGCACAGAATTTTAAAAATGCATCATGAGTAGAATTATTATCATTGGAGGGTTGTCTGCCGGACCATCAGCAGCCGCTAAAGCAAGACGTGAAGATGAAAATGCAGAAATAATACTTTTTGAAAAAGGAGCAAATATTAGTTATGCCACTTGTGGTATGCCTTATGCCTTTTCCGGAGTAATTGAAGACAGAAGTAATTTGATTGTTGTAAAACCGGAATTGTTACAAAACAGATTTAATATTGATGTTAAATTAAATGAAGAAATCATTAGTATTGATACTGAAAATAAAATAGTTTTTTCAAAAGACAATGAATATAGTTACGATAAATTGGTTTTTGCAACTGGAGCCAAATCTATTGTTCCACCTATAAAAAATATAGAAAAAGCAACCAATTGGTCTACGTGCCGTTCTATGGTTGATTTTGATAAAATAACAAAAGAAGGTTTGGCTTCAGGCTCTAAGCATATTACGGTTATTGGGGCTGGGTTAATTGGAATTGAAGTTGCTGAAAATTTACGTGAAGCTGGGAAAGAGGTTACTTTAATTGAAGGTGACAACCAGATTTTAAATATGTGGCAACAAAAATTTGGAAATTTTGCAGAAGCTGTTTTAAAAGAAAAAGGAATTGAAGTAATAACATCAGGATTGGTCTCGGAGTTTGAATTGGATGAAAACTGGAGAATTGATGGTGTAAAAGTTAAAGATGGAAAAACTGTAAAAACTGATTTTGTAATTTTAAGTGTAGGTATAAAACCAAATACAGAATTGTTATTGCAAAATGGAGCAGCACATATTGGGAATGGTGCGTTAATTATAAATGAACGTATGGAAACATCCATTAAAGATGTTTTTGCGGCTGGAGACAATGTGGCTATTAAAAATTTACAAACCAACCAGTATGATTATTTTCCATTAGGAACCCATTCAAACAAGGCTGGTAGAGCTGCAGGAGCAAATGCTGTTGGTGGTAATATAGAGTTTAAAGGAGCCTATAAAACAGCCATTGTAAAAGTATTCGATTATACATTGGCAAGAACAGGGTTGAACCCTAGGGCATTAAAACAATTGAAAATTCCTTTTAAAACGGTTTTAACTATTGCAGGTTCAACACCAGGTTATTATCCAGGTCAAAAAGATTTAATTACAGAAATTTATTACAATGCTGAAACCGAAGAAATTTTAGGAGCAGAATTGTTTGGGGAAGTAGGGGTAGACAAACGTGTAGATGTTTTAAGCACCGCTATTTATGCAAAGTTGAAAATCACCGATTTATCACAGTTAGATTTGGCATATGCACCGCCATATTCTCCTGCAAAAGATCCTATTGTAGTAACAAGTTTTGTAACTGAAAATATCTTAAATAATAAAAGTACTCAAATTTCTGTTGAAGAATTGGAGGGAAAAATAAAGGAAGATAAAATTTTAGAATATTTATTAATTGATACTAGAACGGTAGTTGAATATGAAAAAGGAACCATTCCAAATGCAGTGAATTATCCTTTAGACGAAATTAGAAATCATATTAATTTTATTAAAAAACAAAACAAGCCTATCATTATATTCTGTCAAAAAGGATTAAGAGGTTATTTAGCTGAACTAATTTTAAGTC
>JADWMI010000134.1 GCA_015767395.1 Bacteroidota bacterium
TTCCATTTTGTCATTCCATTTTGTCATTCCATTTTGTCATTCCATTTTGTCATTCTTGCGTGGTCACTGAGCGTAGTCGAAGTGTAGGCAGTAATCTCATTATATGAACTACGATGTTAAATTGTTAATCTCTTGGAACCGCTTAAAATCATAAGCAGTTCCAATGCTCCAAAAGTAGCATTCCTTTCAGACTTTACAAAGTAAAATATAAATGGTTTTATATAAACCTTAAAAATTTAAAATTTAATAAAATGAAAAAAACAATTGGAATCTTAGGTGTTGCAGTATTAGCTGTGACAATGTTTATGAATGCGAATTCAATTAATAAATCTGATATAGATTTAGCAAGTTTAATGAAAATAAATTCAGCTAATGCTGAAGGTCTACTCTTTGGATGTCAATAGACAGGTAATTCTTGGGATGAATGTACTTGGTTACTATATACTATAAGTAATTGTGAAGATGCACCTGTTAATGCGATTACATATTGTGGTGATTAATACTCTAATTTTATACTAAATTGTATTGTGTAAAAAAATCATTTTAGGAAGTTTTTATTGCACAATACTTAAAATAATCGATAAATATGAAACATAAAATAATTCTCCCAATATTTTTATTATTAGCCCTGTTAAGTTGCAAAGAAGACAATCATTTAATAAACAAAAACACAATTTCATTTTCTAAATTCCCATCAGAAAAATTAATTTCTTTTAAAGAATTATATGATTTTAAGGAGGGAGTCCCTAGCAAATTGATAATAGTTGACTCAGTTTTAATAATCCATAATAATATTAAAGGCTCTAAGTCATTCCTTTATAATTATTATATAAACAACAACACTGTATCTAAAGGATATCTTAATAAAGGCAGAGGCCCAAATGAAGCTCTTGGTGTAAGATCAATAGGAATAAAAGGAAATACCTTATGGGTTTATGATGTAACCTTAAAAAAAATACTTACAATTGATAAAAAAACAGCAATAGTAAATAACGTTAAGATAGTATTTAATGAATATCCTTACAAAGAATATTTTTATGCGATGAGTTTTAAAGATAGTCTTAATTATTTTACAATAGGAGATAAAAAATCTAATCTAAAAATTAAAGAGAAAAATCTAATTTCTGATAAACAAATGAATGAATTTGGTGAATTTGGTAATATTCCTAAGAATATGTCTATCGGCTCATATAAATCAGCCCATCAATCATTCATTTTTGTTAAACCGTCAAGTGATAAATTAGTTTTATCTTATCGCTTTACAGACACTATGGAAATGTTTAATATAAAAACTGGAAAAAGTACTGCAATTCAGGGTCCTGAAGTGTTTAATGTTAGTTTCGAGCCTATAAGGGAAACTATGTTAAAAACAGATAAAACTAGATGTGCTTTTATAGATGGGTCTGTAACTGACAAATACATATATCTAGCCTATTCAGGAGCATCATACAATAATCCAAATAAATATAGTGGGAAATCAATTTACATTTACGATTGGGATGGAAACCCAATAAGGAAGTTGAATTTTAAAAAGAACATTTCAACTTTTACTATTTCTAAAGATGATAATACTATTTATGCTTATGATATTGATACAGGGTTTATAATAAATGCAAATATTAATTAGAAATAGATTCACTATGAGTAATATTAGTAGGTGTTTAATTATTGTATTTGTATTCGTTTCAATTTCTTGTAAAAATGAGATAAAAGATAAAAATTCTACATTTGAAACCGCCCTTGGTGAAAAATTGAATATACCAAAGGATTTGACCATTTATAAACCTTTTGAGGAGGCTATTCTTGATAGTACAGAGATAATTAATTCTGAGCTTAAAATTTTTACACGTGTTAATGTATCTTGTGCAACATGTATAAATGATATTCAACTGGGATGGCTTAGCATCTGAGTTTTTTAAATATAAAGTTCCAGTAGTTTTAATTTGTAATTCAAAAGATGAATTTGAATTGCTAAAGTTTATTGTTGAGTCAGGGGGAATAAAAAATTATCCATATCCATTCTTCTTTGATAGAATGAATAAGTATCTAAAATTAAATAAATTTATGGAAAATTCATCTGATTTTGAGACCATTTTAACAGATAAGAATAATAATATCCTATTAGTTGGAAATCCTATTCATTCTAAAAGAGTGAAAAATCTTTATATAAATGAAGTTCAAAAAAGATTTAAGAAATACTGAAAAATGAATGAATTTAAATAATTTTTGCAATTCAAAACCTCATTTCATTGTACACTTTTTTATTACAAGTTCAGGATGTTATTTCCCAATTGTCAATATGGTTTTCAGTGGGCTAGGTTGTTTAAAGTTGTAAATTAGTATTAAAAATAAATATATGAAGCAGAGGTTTTCTTCTTTTACTATAATTACAATTTTTGTTTGTTTATCCATTATTGGGATAAGCCTAATACCTGTTTTAAGCGTACAATTAGCCCCAACACAAACAAAACCTTCACTAAGTGTAAATTATAGTTGGAGAGGTGCTTCAGCAAAAGTTATTGAGCAAGAAGTAACTTCTAAATTAGAAGGGATTATTAATACAGTAAAAAATATAAAAGAGCTTAGTTCAACATCAAATAAAGGAAAAGGTTCAATTAGTATTAGCTTTAAAAAGAATAGTGATATGGATGCTATTAGGTTTGAAATAGCAAATCTATTGAGGCAATCATATGCTGATTTACCAGAAGGGGTGAGTTACCCTCAACTCTCATTAAGTAGTTCAAACGAAAACAAATCTCCTATTTTATCCTATAGTATCAATGCAAATGAAAGTCCCTACTATATTAAAAAATATACCGAGAATAATATAAGCCCTAAAATTGCTGCTATTAAAGGGGTAAATAAGGTAGTTGTGAATGGTGCAGCGCCTTATGAATGGGTAATACAATACAATGCTGACAGACTTTTACAACTCCACATTTCAGTAAATGAAATTGAGGGGGCTATTCGGTTATATTTTGAAAAACAACAATTGGGAAGTGGAAAGTTAATTTCCGAAACCAATAATTCAAGTAAAAACATTTCTTTAGTACTTACCTATAAACTAGAAAATGAAATTAATTGGGAGCATATCCCTATTAAAAAAATTGAAAATAGAATTATTTACCTTAAAGATATTGCAAACATAAAATTTAAGGAAGCTTCCGTAAGTTCGTACTATAGAATCAATGGATTGAATTCAATAAGTTTAACCATCTATGCTGAAAAAGGGGTGAATACTATTGATGTTACAAATGAAGTTAAAGATATTATTGCAAGTTTAAAAAATGAATTGGCGGCAGGTTATTCAATGAAGTTAACACAAGATACTACCGAGTATGTTGTTGATGAGTTAAAAAAAATAAAAACTAGAATGTTGTTCTCACTACTCATTTTATTAATCTTAATAATTGTAATAAACAGAAGTTTTAAATACGTAACGGTCTTGTTTTTAAGTATTGTTGCAAACCTATTAATTGCTGTAATTTTTTATTATGCCTTCAAAGTTGAATTACAACTATATTCATTTGCAGGGATTACAATTTCTTTTGGAATTATAATAGACAATAGTATTATTATGATTGACCATATAAGGAATAAAGGAAATAAAAAAGCTTTTCTAGCAATTTTAGCAGCGACCTTAACCACAGTTGGAGCCTTGTTAATTGTGTTTTTATTGGAAGAAAGTCAACGGATTAATTTATGGGATTTTGCCTTAGTAATTTCAATAAATATAGGTATCTCATTATTTGTGTCCTTATATTTTGTTCCAGCATTGTTAGACAAAATGAATATGAAATCTAGAAACATTCATTTTTCAAGAAAACGAAAAAGAAGGGTTTTAAAGTTTACCCGGAGGTATTATAAAATGATATTGATTTTAAAAAGGCCACGTTTTAAATGGGTGTTTATAATGCTGTTGCTACTTGGATTTGGGATACCTATCCATTTATTGCCAAATAAAATGGAAGGTGAAAGCCTTATAGCTGAGACATACAATAAAACGATTGGTACTGATTGGTTTTTTAGTGATGTAAAACCTACACTCGAAAAAATCATGGGAGGTTCTTTAAGGTTGTTTACGGAGCATGTATATGAAAATTCTTATTATTCTGAACCCGAAAGAACAAGGTTAAGAGTCGCTGGAAGTATGCCTGAAGGCTGTACTATTGAACAGCTAAATGAAGTAACTCAGAAAATGGAGAATTATATAAGTTCTTTTGAAGAAGTTGAATTATTTGAAACAAGAATTTCAAGTTATAAAAATGCGAGTATTTCAATTTATTTTAAGGAAGCATTTGAGTTTGGAGGCTTTCCATTTACATTAAAAAGTTTATTAGAATCAAAAGCAATAAGTTTAGGGGGATTAGATTGGTCAGTAAGTGGTGTTGGTAGAGGTTTTTCAAATTCCTTAGGGTCGGGTTATAAAAACAATCGGATTCTATTAGAAGGTTACAATTATGATAAATTATATAGCTATGCTGAATTATTAAAAGAACAGCTTATAGAAAACTCAAACACTAGGGTAAAAGAGGTAGAAATTACGAGTGGAAGTTGGCGAGGAAATACATTGCACGAGTATTATTTGGTGTTTGATAATAAAAAAATGGCATTGGCAAATGTTTCTCAGTCCGGATTTTATAATCATTTAAAAAATCAGGTGCATTCAAATCGTTTAACTTCAATTGTTGAAAATAATGAAATGCAATCTGTAAAACTAGTGGCAGATAAATATAAAAAATTCAATGTTTGGGATTTGAAGAATACCCCAATAGTTATAGGACAAAATCAGTACAAACTGAATCAATTGGCGAGTATTGAAAAAAAGAAAACGGGAAATACAATCTCAAAAATTAATCAACAATACAGATTGACAGTTGCGTATGATTTTATAGGAACTGCACCTTTAGCAAAAAAAGTAAGAAAAGAGAATATAGAAATTTTAGAGGCTAAATTACCCATAGGGTATAAAGTTTTTGAGCAATCATATAGGGGGTGGAATAAAAGCGATAAAAAACAATATTATTATTTATTTGTGGTAATACTTGTTATATTCTTTATTTGCTCAATTTTACTAGAATCTATAAAACAACCTTTAGCAATTATCAGTATGATTCCTGTTGCGTTTATAGGTGTTTTTCTAACATTTTACTTTTTTGATTTTAATTTTGATCAAGGTGGTTATGCATCATTTATTTTGTTATGTGGTATAAGTGTAAATTCTGCATTGTATATTATGAATGATTTTAACAATTTAAAACGTCAGTACCCAAATAGAAATTTTAAAAAGTTATATTTTAAAGCCTACAACTATAAAATAACACCGGTAATATTAACCATTATTTCAACTATTGTTGGTTTAGTACCGTTTATTTGGGACGGACAAAAAGAAGTTTTTTGGTTTTCATTTGCTGTAGGTTCAATTGGAGGTTTGGTATTTTCATTAATAGGTATAGTTATATACTTACCGCTGTTTATGGTTAAAAGAGTAAGATGAACGAATTTCAATTTATACTTCAGAAGGTTATTTAGACGGAAAACTTGAAGAAAGAATTAAATAAGTTTTAGAGCATAATTATAAAGGTTATCATTTTGTCTCCTTATCAGATCTAATGTTGTAAATTAAAACATTCAAGAGTAGTATTGACTACAATTGATAACAAGTTTAATGAGTGAAGTAAAAAAAAAATATTATATATTTACATTATAGTTGGGGCATCGTCCCAATCTTTTTCATAGCAATTTTACCACCTCTTTTAGAGGTGGTTTTTTTATGCTAATTGTCTGTGTTTTATTTTCACAGTTTTCTTCAAAAATCTTTTTCGCAAATTCCCTATATAATATGGCAAACTTAATATTTCCAAAATCAAAAAAATTACGGCTTTACCGTAAATTCACTTTTTTTATTTTTAACGACTATATAAGCCCATTTAATTCAACAAGTTTTTAATTCGGAAAGCCATCATCTTCATTTTCTTCACATTCTTTTCGGCAAATCCTTCTTAGAGTCTTTGCTCTCAATTCTTAAAAATGAAGATGTTGACAATCACATTTTAAGGGGGTTAATCATAAAAGAAGCCTTTCATTGTTTTTCGGGATAACGAAAAACAGGTAGGGCATAAACATTTCTAATTTCAACCCATTTGTTACCCTCGCTTAACTATCGGTACGCTCATTTCACAAATGCGTTTCAAAGAATTGCTAATGCCCTTATGGAACTTGTCAATACCAAGGCAAGTTTTAGCCATAAATAAGGTTTCTACTGCCTTGAAAACCTGCCTGCGTGCCGACAGGTTTTACTACGTTGCATACACTCCTGATTTTTAACTAAAAGTATGGACAAAACCCACTTTCTTTTATGGTGCTATGCACATAAGAAATCAAACAAACACCCCTTAAAATGTAGTTCAGTCCAAAGCAAATAGGGGGAATTATTAATCATTTAAAATTTAAATTATGAGTACACTAAGAAACAAGGTTCAGTTAATTGGGAATGTTGGACAAGCACCAGCAATTACAAATTTGGA
>JADWMI010000135.1 GCA_015767395.1 Bacteroidota bacterium
AAAAAAGGGTTAAACATTTAAATGTTTAACCCTTTTTTCTATAATGTAGCAAGTCTATCTAGGATTTTTACCATAAAACTTTCTCTTAGGTTTTTTAACACTTTCAGAATCTTTATGCCTGTGTTCTACTTTTCTGTTGCTCTTTTTACGTTGATTCTTTGTTGGTTTTTTAACCAAAGGCACCACCTCATTTTCATCTAAAGGAAAAGGATGTTCCAGTATTACTGGAATTTGCTGATTGATTAATTTTTGAATATCTCTTAAATATTCCTTTTCTTCTTGATTACAAAAAGAAAGTGCAATTCCACTCTTTTTTGCTCGTCCAGTACGTCCAATTCTATGCACATAGGTTTCTGGAATATTCGGTAAATCAAAATTGATAACCAGTGATAAATCAGAGATATCAATTCCTCTGGCGGCAATATCAGTAGCAATTAAAACATTTAACTCACCATCTTTAAAATGACCTAAAGCGCGTTGCCTAGCACCTTGAGATTTATTTCCGTGAATGGCAGCAGATTTAATATGTGATTTTGCTAACATACGCACAACCTTATCAGCACCATGTTTGGTTCTTGAAAATACCAAAACGGAAGCGTTTGGGTTTTCTTCAATCAAATGAACCAATAATTTAGGTTTGTTAGGTTTACTAACAAAATAAATAGCTTGTTCAACTTTTTCGGCAGTTGCTTGTTTGGGCTTAATGGTTACTTTTTCATATCTCCCCAATATTTTTCCCGACAATTCTATAATTGATGAAGGCATAGTTGCAGAAAAGAAAAGTGACTGGCGTTTAACAGGTAATTTTGCAATAATTTTTTTAATATCATGTATAAAGCCCATGTCTAACATTTGATCGGCTTCATCCAATACAAAAAATTTAATATCGTTTAAAGATATATAACCTTGTGAAATCAGATCTAATAAACGACCAGGGGTTGCAACCAAAATATCAACGCCTCTTCTTAAAGCATCCGTTTGACCACCTTGTTTTACACCACCAAAAATTACAGTGTTTTTTATGTTGGTATATTTAGCGTAGCCATTAATATTGTCATTAATTTGAATGGCCAATTCGCGCGTAGGGGTTACGATAAGTGTTTTAATTTTACGTTTACCTTTTAGCTCTTGTATACCATTGTATAAATGTTGAATAATTGGAATTGTAAAAGCAGCTGTTTTTCCTGTTCCTGTTTGCGCACAACCAAGCAAATCTTTTCTTTCTAATAAAATGGGAATAGATCTTTCTTGTATGGGTGTTGGATGTGTGTATCCTGCTTCTTCGAGCGATTTTAAAATAGGCTCAATAATTCCTAATTCTTTGAATGTCATATAATTTAAATAAGGCGGCAAAGGTAGGGGATTAGATTGGATAAACAGTTTTTTGCAAAAAATCAACCAAAACGCCTGTTTAATTTACATCGATATAGTAGATATGATACTAATATTAAGTTGGTTACAAATGGTTTTCCTATTTTTGCCAACTTATTAGAAAAGGCAATATGAGTTATCAATTAATTTGTTCCGATATTGACGGTACACTTTTAAATAAAGATCGAGAATTATCAAAAGCAACTATTGAGCAGATTCAACGTGTTTCGCCAATTCCAATGGTATTAATTTCGTCGAGAATGCCAAAAGCATTGCGACATTTACAGCAGGAGTTTGGAAATGTTTCTGCACCACTAATTGCGTATAATGGCGGTTTGGTTTTAGATCAAAACAGGGTATTGCATTCTACTTTTATTAAAAATGAAGTATTGGCCGAAATTATCAACCAATGTTCAACTACCAGCATACATTTAAGTTTATATCATGCAGATGAGTGGTATGTTCCAGCAATGGATTATTGGGCGAAACGTGAAGAAAACAACACAAAAGTTACACCAACTGTAAAACCTTCTGTTGAAGTGTTGTCAAACTGGATAAATGAAGAAAAAGGAGCGCACAAAATTATGTGTATGGGTGACGCTGATGAAATTGACGATTTGTACAAATCTTTGGAGGCTACTTTTTCAGATGAAATAATGTTGTATCGTTCAAAAGACACTTATATAGAAATATCTCATAAAGATATTTCAAAAAAAACAGCTATTGAAGTATTGTTGAAGCATCATTTTACCGATATTTCAATGGATAAAGTAATTGCTTTTGGTGATAATTACAATGATATTGAGATGCTAAAAGCTGTTGGTTTTGGCGTTGCAGTTGGAAATGCAAATTATGAAGTATTGAAAGTCGCTGATGCTGTTACAGATACCAATAAAAATGATGGCGTTGCCAAAGCTATAAAAGAATTTGTTATATAGGTTTCTATTGAAAAATTAGGTGATTTTAGTCAACAAATAATCTTTATAACACGTTTTCTTCAAATATCTCGTCCAACTCTTTTTGTGGATCATAGCATAAACCACTGTGTGTTGGTGAACTTTGAATAATAGTGCTTCTTGAGGCGGCTAACCACCGAAATCGATCAGATAATTCTAGTTTTCCAATAGCACCTCCAAAAGGTTCCCCTTTGCAAATTAATTCCCATGATTTTAAATAATCGTTTAGTAAGTCTAAATCTACTTCACAAGTAAAGGTTGCTAGCTTTTTAGGGTCGATTAGATATTTTACACCAAGAAATTTTTTGCGTTTAGAAAAAAGAATCACACCCACATTAAAAAATTCTTCGCGTTCAACTTTTGGCACAAGTCTAATAATAGCATATTCAAATGTAACTCTATCTTGCATCTTCAGCTTCTTTAACTAATTTATCAATCATAGAAAGTTTCACATTTATGTATTCAATATATGCGGCTCTCATTTCGTTAGGTGCTAAAGTATCTGAATCATCTAACAACCAGTCTTCAGGAATTGTTGCTATAATAGCAGCAATTTTATCCTCTTCAATTAAACTAAGCATTTTTTTAGCTGCTTTTTTTAACTGAGTTGCTTGTGGTAAAAGCACATGATCTTTTATAAGAGGAAATGTTCTGGTAAGGTGATTTTGCCAAGTTCCCCAATTATGATGAAAATAAAAACTTGCCCCATTATCTATAACCCACAATTCATTATTCCAACTTAATAAATTGGTGTTTTTAACAGTACGGTCTATATTGCTAATTAAACTATCTAACAATACAATCATAGAGGCAGTTTCAGTATCTATTTTTGAAACCAATGGATCAAAAGTAATGGCGCTTGATAAATAATGCAACCCCAGATTAAGACCGACACTAAATTTAAGTAAGTCTTGAATTTCTTCATCAGGTTCTGTTTTGCTAAAAGAATCATCTAAATTCATAAATACCAATTCAGGAATTTTTAAACCAAGTGTACGAGCCAATTCTCCACCAATAAATTCTGCAATAAGGGCTTTTTTCCCTTGTCCAGCACCTCTAAATTTTAAAACATATAGAAAATCATCGTCTGCCTTAACAATAGCAGGAAGAGAACCACCTTCGCGTAAAGGCTTTATGTATTGAACAACATTAACCGTTCTTATATCAATTTTAGTATTCATTGAGCTGCTAAATTATGGAATTGCATTGAATGTAAACTAGCAAGAATTTCTGACTATTATCATTAGTTTCAACATACAAAATCAAATATAAAAAATATTTATACTATAAAATAAATTAATAAACAGAAGTTTCTATTAACTATTTAAAACCTTAATAGCAGCTTCAGCGCAACGTTCACCATCCATGGCCGCAGAAACAATCCCTCCGGCATAACCACCACCTTCTCCACAAGGAAATAAACCTTGTAGTTGAGGATGTTCTAATTGTTCGTTTCTTGGAATATTTACCGGCGATGAGGTTCTAGATTCCACCCCAATAACATTGGCTTCAGCAGTATAAAAACCATGCATTTTTCTACCAAAAGCTTCAAAACCTTTGCGCAATCTTCCACCAATTTGTTTTGGTAAAATAGAGTGTAGTGAGGCAGATTTTAATCCTGGTTGGTAAGAGGTTGGATTTAGGGAATTCGATAAATTTCCTTCTACAAAATCTGTTAATCTTTGTGCAGGTGCGGCTTGTGTTTTTCCACCTGCAACCCAAGCTAATTTTTCTAAATCCTTTTGAAATTCCAATCCTTTTAATACGCCAAACTGTTCGTATTTACGCAAGTCTTTTTCAGCATTAATTTCAACCACAATTCCAGAATTGGCGAATAAATTATTTCTTTTTGAAGGCGACATACCATTTACCACTATTTCTCCATTTGCAGTTGCTGCCGGTACAATAAATCCGCCAGGACACATACAAAATGAATAGACACCTCTGTCTTGTACTTGATGCACCAAACTGTAAGACGCTGCAGGTAATAGTTCGTCACGTTTTCCCCTACAATGGTATTGAATTGAATCAATAATTTCTTGTGGATGCTCTACGCGAACGCCCATAGCAAACGATTTGGATTTTAATGAAATATTTTTACGATGTAATAAATAATAAATATCTCTTGCTGAATGCCCAGTTGCTAAAATTACTGCATTGACAGGCATTTCAATATCGTTTTTAAGTTGAATAGCTCTTAATTTATTGTCCTTAATAATGAAATCGGTTACACGGCTTTCAAAATGAATTTCACCTCCGTATTTCAATATGGTTTCCCTAATATTTGTTACCACTTTAGGTAATTTATTAGTCCCAATATGTGGATGGGCATCTACCAAAATTTGATCTGTAGCTCCGTGATATACCAAGTTTTCAAAAATGCGTCGAACATCACCACGTTTTAAACTTCGGGTGTATAATTTTCCGTCAGAATAGGTTCCTGCGCCACCTTCACCAAAGCAATAATTGGAATCTTCATCAACCAAATGAAACTGATTGATAGCTCGTAAATCACGTCGTCTGTCCTGTACATTTTTTCCGCGTTCCAATACAATTGGTTTGAAACCTAGCTCAATACAGCGTAAAGCTGCGTACATTCCTGCAGGGCCAAAACCAATAATGTGAATTTCTTTTTCCTTTGACACATCTTTGTAATCGAATATATAATCTGGGTTTTCTGGAATATTTTCCTGAATATAAACAGCCAATTTATAGTTGAAATAGATGGTTGATTTTCTAGCGTCAATCGATTTTCGAAGTACTTTTATGGCAGTTATTTCTTTTTCATCAATTCTCAAAATGCGCGCAGCCTTTCTTTCCAAAAATCCAGCTATTTTCTCTTCTTTAAGTTGTACTCGAATTTGAATTTCTTTTACCATATTGGCAAAATTAATGAAATTTAGGCGATTAAACTATTGCAGAGTTTTATGCTGTGGCTTTTTTAAATACAAGGAGTACGAATGGAATAATTACATAAATTACATCCAGTTAACCAGTGATAATCCAATGCCTATTGTAGTTTGTTTATGGTTGTAATCAATCAAGCTTTCTCCATATCCAGTAAAAAATTGAGTATAAATTTTTAAATTATTATAGATTCCAACGGCATAATCTAACTGGATACTTCCGCGGTTATTATCACCACCATTTAAGGAGTGCCTTCCTCTAAAACTTATTTGGTGTTTTTTGTATTTGTGAGCAACTAATAATTCAGCTCTTCCTACATAATTTTGAATTTCTGGATTATTATCTTCTTCAAAATCTTCTGAAATACGAATCCAAGGTTTAAAAATAACAGACCATCCTTTGGCTTCTAAACCCACATGGAAAATAACACGATTCCAACTTCTTGAAAGTGGATTTGATCTTCCGTTGCTTTGATGTGTTAAACTGATACCTGTATAAACGCCTTGCAAGCCTAATAAGTTATATTTTGTAGGTAAAATAAATAAAGCTTCAGGTTCGTAGTTGGTTTCTCTAAAGGGGCGAGATTGCGCTGCGTTATATACTTGCCAACGTGAAGATTGTGTATAAGCCAACCAGAGATCTCCACCTGTTTTTTCTCCAAGGATATTTTGTAAAACTTTTGTTTTAAAGCTTAGTTGAAATTTTAGTTCAACTTGGTTAAGTTCTATAGGAACAGGTACTGTATTCTCTGGGTTTTCGCTTGAAGGTTGTTCATTTATATTGTTAGTGTAATTTGCAAATAAAATATAAACGGGTTTATAAGGTTCAAATTTAAACAGTTGTTTTTTACCGCTTGGTTCTGCTAAATCCCATCGTTCAGAAAGAGAAACTGTTTCCATCTCAAATTCATTTTGGGAATGAGAAAAGTACACGATTCCAAAAAGAAAAAGGAGAGATAATTTTATATTCATAGGATTATTTTTTTAAACTAAAATGACCTTTCTTTTCTCTAGAAATTCCGTTTTTATCAATCAATTGTTTAGTAAGCCAGTAATTATCAGCAGGTAAATATTCGCTATTTAAGGTTCCATCCCAACCTCTAGAATTAGGGTTTATTTTAGTAATTAAATTCTCTAAACGGGCAAAAACACATCTTAGCGTATCGTACATCCCAATAGGGCCAAAATCTAAGATGTGAATTTCTTTTACCATAGTGGCAAAATTAATCAAATTTAGATGATTAAACTATTTCCTTAATCTTTGCTTTTTTTTAAATAA
>JADWMI010000488.1 GCA_015767395.1 Bacteroidota bacterium
AATCTGGAATTGTTTTCAGATCGTATTGTTTGGAAAGATTTTTTCGCTATGTTTAAAGAGATTAAAAGAAATAAAAACAAAGTTGCTGAAGAAGGTAAAACGGTACTTTTTAATGAAACTATTAAGGTAATTAAGGAAAAATTTAATCCTAGTTTTAATTTGTTAATTAGCAATTTCAGGTATGATAAAACCCAAGTTATGAATTTGACTTCACAAGGGTTATTATCTAATGAGCATGTGTATTTGGGAAAAACTGGATTCAAGTATGGCGAAGGTGAAGTATCATTAGAGTTAGATTTCGATATTTCAAAAACGGATGAATCATTGTTTGATGTAAGCCTTGAATTTACAGATATTGACTTGCACCCTTTTTTAAGGGAGTTTAATTATTTTGAAATTTCATCTTTAAAAAACGCGACTAATATTGCTGGAATTATTTCCTTAGATACAGAAATGTCAGGCCTAATACATGAAGTAAATGGCTTGGATACTAGAACTTTAAAAGGCTATGTTAATTTTGATTTAAGAAAGCTTGAATTAAGTGAATTTGAGCCTATTCAAAAAATTGGAGAGAAAATATTTAAAGAACAACGTTTTGAAGATATTAGGTTTGCAGATATTTCACAAGAGATTTACATTGCCAACCGAACCATAGAAATTCCAAGAACCGAAATACAATCCACTGCTTTTAATCTATTTGTTGAAGGTCATTTTAATTATGATGACAATACAAATTTTTGGCTATCGATTCCCTTAGCAAACTTAAAAAAAAGAGAATTGGTGAAAATTCCGGATAAAGAAGGGTTTATTAATTCTGGGAAAAAGGTTTTTGTTCAGGTCAAAAAGAATGAAGAAGGCGAATTAGAGTACAAATTGCATCTTTCAAATAAAAAATTATATGAGGAAAGAGGTAATCTTAATCAATATAGAGCAAACCATAAAAACAATCGAAAATTAAGGGCTCAGAATAAAAAAATGCAAAGAGTAAAAAATAGAGAGCTAAAAAAGCAGCAATAGTAATGCTGTTCAATGATACAATGATATAATGATTCAATGATGTATTGATTCAATACTACAAGTTATATATTTTTTCGGTTGCTTTTTTTAGATCTGCACCTGTTAAAAACTGATCAGAAATTGTAAGAATAGCATGAAGGTTATCACGAAGTCTTTCCAGTTTAATATCGCCTGGTTTTATTGACGTTTGAAACAGATGTAAGGCCATATCTGCAAGAAGAAGTCTTTGCTTTTCCAACCATTCACTATCGCCTTGTTTTGCTGGATGAATTAAGTAAGCTTTTTCTATTTGATCATGTAATTCCCAACTCGTCTTGATTAACTCTAATTTGTTGTCGTCTTTCATGTTTTTTATATTTAGGCTACATTGTATAAATGCATACATGCGTGAATGCGTGAATGAATTGTTTTTCAATGGCCCAATGATTCTATTTTAACTTTTAATTCTGGTTGATTTGAATTGATACTTATTGATTTTTTATATGCCTTTACTGCTGCTTTTTTTTCTCCATTGGCTAGATATGAGTCACCCAACCCTTTTAGCGGTCTCGACGATTTAGGGTTATTATCAGCAATAAAACTAAACATTTCTATTGCTTTTTTATATTTATTATTTTTCAAATAGAATTCTGCAATTGAACAAGCCCAATTTATTCTTAAAGCATAAATAAATTCATTTTTATTAAATCTGTGTACAAAAGCATCAAATTGATTATAATTATCAGCTCTAATTGCTAATCGAGTTATACTATATTTAGTGTAAATAGACATTTCATTTGGTAAATTATATAATTTTGAGCGTTTGTTATAATATTCTTTTACGAATAACATTCCACCCTTTTCATTGAACTCTTTCAGGTCCTTAAACGATATTTCACGATAATTTTCAAAATATTCTTTTATTCCATGATAAAGAGTTGTATAAGGTGTTGACCTGTGCTCTTCTCCTACCAGCTCTCTAAAGTTCCATCTTAAATTAGATTCTGTATTATTTGTCAAAAAAGTATTTAATTCTTCTGTCCCCTCCTTTACTCCAAATTCGTTTAAATCTGAGGAAAAATATAGAAATGTATCTATTGTTTTATTTTTGTACAAAAAAGCATCAAATCTTTCTATTTTACTTGAAACAGGGAAAGGACTCGAGATAATATAACCATCAAATAATTTTGGTTTAGCCATCAATGTTTCAAGTCCAAATCCACCAGCATAAGCCCATCCATATAATAATCGCTTATTAGAAGTTCTATATTTGGATGCTATAAATGGCACTATTTCTT